>NZ_SMTB01000114.1:0-6571 GCF_006864105.1 Acinetobacter sp. RF14B
GCGCCTTCACATTGAGGCCGCAGCTCAGGAACTGATGCTGCAACTGGCGGATCATGACAGTCTGGCCAGCCAGCGTTTGAATGACACTAAAAATGCCCTGCTCGACAGTCCGCAGGTACTGAACTTTATCAGTGGTGCGGTGGTGATTTTATGCGATGCGATCAAGGACGATCTACAAAAACCAGACTCGGGGATTGCAGAGAACCTACGGGTGGCCATACAGCAAGTCGGGGAAAATATCGTTTCCAATACGGCTGTACGGGAGCTGCTCAACCAGCGCCTGAGTAGCCTCGCGGTTGAGCTCAGTGACCAGTATAGTGAAAAAGTGATTCGTTTTATCAGCGAACGCATTCACGAATGGGATTCAACCGAGATGATCGACAAGATTGAAAATGAAGTGGGTGGCGACCTGCATATGATCCGGGTTAATGGCGTTGTGGTGGGTGCCTGTATCGGTTTAGTGCTGGGCATTATCCGTGCTGTAGTTGAGCACCTGATTTAGCTTGACTCCGCGCCTTCTACACGGCTCTTCCATAAAACAACCTGACCTTATTTTTTATTGAGCGGGAGTCAGTAGCAGGAGGGTTGCCGGATCAATGTTTATTTGGAGGGTGGATTGCCCGACATATCCACAAATAAACCTGTGAATTTACGTACAAAAGGCAATAGCGTTACCACAATAGGAAAGGCAATGGCCCAGGAAATCATCCAGTTGTGAAACCAGAGTGCCATAAAGCCTTCGATCCAGCCTAAATTGCGCAGCATGTTGATCATGGAAATAATGCCGCTCATCAGGCAGGACAAAATAAAAGGCACTATAATTAAGGCCCATTTCGCCGGAAGTTTAGGAATATTGCCGATCAGGACCGGGCGTTGTTGCGAATTCATACTGACTCTTAGACTGTGGGCGGAATACTCATATTAAGCCAAATTCATTCCTTTGAAAGCAGTGTTTGGGCCTTAAAGTAGAGCATTCGAAATTATCATGATTTTCACATGATACCTATTTTGATTTTTTCAAGTTTAAATAAAAAAATGATCTGGATGAATAATTTTTCTACATTGTCATAAATTGTATTTCGTCCAAATGGTTTTACCTAAAGAGCATGAAATTTGCTATATTTGCTGTTTTTCTGCGATATCTATTTTCGACTGATTATGAATACGGCAATACAAGCAGCTCTCGATCATGCAGTGCAAACTTTACAGGCACAAGGCGTACTCCCATCTGACTGGAACAACACAAGTAGTTTGACGCGTACCAAGGACCGAAGCCATGGTGACTTTGCCTCAAATATTGCCATGATCGCGTCTAAAGCTGCCGGTATGAAGCCACGTGATTTAGCAGAAAAAATCCTGACTGCGTTACCTGAAGTGGCAGATATCAGCAAGGCCGAAATTGCAGGACCGGGCTTTATCAACTTCTTTCTGAATGCCAATCAGCGCTTTGCCGTACTGGATCAGATTCAGGCCCAACAAGCGACTTATGGCCGTACTCAGGCCAATGCGGAAAAACGCATTCAGGTCGAATTTGTTTCGGCTAACCCGACGTCTAGCCTGCATGTAGGTCATGGCCGTGGGGCAGCTTATGGCATGACTGTGGCCAATCTGCTTGAGGCCACCGGTGCCAAAGTAGACCGCGAATACTATGTCAATGATGCCGGCCGTCAGATGGATATTCTGGCAACGTCAACCTATTTACGTTATCTGCAATTAAACGGTCAGGAACTGGTGTTCCCGAAAAATGCATACCAAGGCAATTACGTTAAAGAAATCGCACAAAGCATTATCGACCAAGAGGGCGATGCACATGTACGCCCTGTGGCTGACGTGTATAAAGACGTGCCTGAAGATGTGCAATACGCCGCTGAATTAGATGCTGAAGGCAATAAAGTGGTTCTGTCAGGCGATAAAGAAAAACATATTGATGGCCTGATTTTTAACTCACAAACCCTGCTCGGTAAAGGCTACCGTGTCTTCCATCAGGCTGCGCTCAAAGCCATTCTGGATGACATTAAAGATGACCTGGGCGAGTTTGGAGTCACTTTTAACCAATGGTTCAGTGAAGCCTCTTTGACTGAAAAAATTGAAGAAGCATTACAGACGCTGGATCAGCGTGGTTTCCTGTATGAAGCTGAGGGCAATATCTGGTTCAAGTCAACTGAATTTGGCGATGAAAAAGACCGTGTGGTCAAACGCCGTAACGGCCAGACCACTTATTTCGCTTCTGACATTGCCTACCACCTGAACAAATTACAACGTGGCTATACCGATATTATTGATATCTGGGGTTCAGACCACCATGGCTATATTGCACGTGTGAAAGCAGCCATTGATGCGCTGGGTTATGACTCAAAGAAACTGACCGTACTTTTGGTACAGTTCGTCAGCTTATGGCGTGGCGGCGAAATGGTGCAAATGTCATCCCGTTCAGGCCAGTTCGTGACCTTGCGTGACCTGCGTAAAGAGGTCGGTAACGATGCAGCCCGCTTCTATTATGTCATGCGTAAATCTGAACAGCACATCGACTTTGACCTGGATCTGGCAGTATCGCAAAGCAAGGACAATGCGGTGTATTACATCCAGTACGCACATGCCCGTATCTGCCGTATGTTAGAAAAAGCTGTGACTACCGGAGTGAACTTTGATGCAGCGAGTGCACGTGCTCTGGCTGCAAAACTGGAACTGGAGGCCGAAACTGAAATTCTGGCCAAACTGGCTGCCTATCCTGAAATTGTACTGCGCGCTGCCAACAGCTATGAACCGCATCAGATTGGGAACTACCTGAAAGAACTGGCTGCCCTGTTCCATGGCTGGTATAACGAAAACAAGGTACTGGGTAATGATGCAGAATTAACCCAGGCACGTTTGCTGTTATCGGTCAACGTACGTCAGGTTCTGCGTAATGGTCTGGAACTTCTGGGCGTCTCTGCGCCTGAGTCAATGTAAAGCACTTTTTATTGACGCAAGACGAGAGCTTGGCACGAAATAAGTCTATAAAGCAAAGCACTGCTTTACATGCTCAGAAGATAAAAGCTGTGCAGAGCCAACAGGCGACCTTTTGCCATTGCTCTGCCTTGCTCATGGTTTTCCTGACTTTTATATCTATTTGAAAGTTCAAGTAAATTATAAAATCTTGAAAGTTTGCAATCTAAATAAGAATATTTAGATCCTGATGCCTCAGGATTGCGCTATAGTAAGGGCATAACTGCTGTTATGCCTTTCCTATCAAAATATAAAGAAGAGGAAATCCCCAGTGTTTGGAAAAACGCAGCGCGGTGTATCTCAAAGACCGAATAAGCCTAAAAAGCCACTGATTCCAGCTTGGCTTGGCACACTCGTGATCATTTTAATCGTGTTAAGTTTTTTAATGGCTCTCCTGTTGTGGAAACCTTGGGAGCCCGTCAAACCTAAAAATCAGGTCACTTCCCAGCATTATCAGGAAGAAGAGACCAATGAGGATTACCGTTTTTATGACCTGTTGCCACAGCAACAAGTTACTCCGATTCCAGAGCAGGCCGTTCCTGAAGCCAAATCCCAAGATACCATTGTGATTGTCGAAGCTCCTAAGCCTGAAGTGACTGAACCTGAAAGCACACTAGAACCCAGCCAGGAAATGACGGAAGCCCCCCAACCCGCACCCGCCAGTTATATTCTGCAGGTCCGCAGTTTTGATGATCCGGATCAGGCAGATGCCCGCCGTGCTGAAATTATTTTAAATGGCCTCTCGGCAGATGTGGTACGTAGTGTGGAAAATGGCAAGATCTGGTACCGTGTTGTTTCCGGCCCTTATGATTCAGCCGAAGCCGCCATTATTGCCCAGCAAACCTTGCAAAATAGTGGTATCGATTCCATCGTGGTCAAACGCTAAAATTTCGATCTTTTAAAAAGCGCCAAATGGTGCTTTTTTTATTGCTTGAATTTTCAAATACAATGCAACAGAGCTTAAAATAAGGAAAGAAAGAAAAATATCAGATTTATGCCCTATCCGATGGAGGGCTTTTCTGAAACCCGTCACCCGTTCAGTAAGCGTAAACGTATTCAGGATCGGCTTATTAAAATTGAGCAGTAGACTGGCTTTGCTGATCTAGAAATAGGTAGAGGGTGGGCAAGAACCATTCGCAAGCACTGGTTTCGATTGAAGATCGGCAGACAGGCTATCTCTGGTTGAATAAATTGCCGCTCACCTCAGGCAGAGAAAATCTGCCAAACCACAATCCGTCTGTTCTAACCTATCCAAGATCTGCTAAAAACCATTACCGCAGACAATGGTAAGGAGTTCAGCCTGCATGAGCCTGCTGCTGAAGGAAGAGAGATAAATGAATCTTTTGCTGATGTCTATAGCGCCTGGCAACAAGACTCGAAGGAAAATACCAATGGCTTAATCAGAAGATTATTAGCAAAGTTAGCGACTTGGATGACGATACGGATGCATAGCTTTCAAAAATCATGCTACGTTTGAATCATCGCTCAACAAAAAGACGCGGCTTTAACAGCCCGAGTCAGGCAGGATGACAACAACATGGTATTACACTTCACATGCAAATTTAAGTTAAGGATAAAATTTTGAAAATTTTCCCACTTAACCCACTTTTAAACAACATTTCAAGACTGGGGCGGATATTTTCACCCTCTACCGTGATATGTTTTACATTAGAATGAAAATTAGAAGCATGATCATTAAAGGTAGCTTGTATGGAGTATTTAACCCCAAACTGATCTTTAACACAGATATTTTGTTTAAGCATTTTTTTCTCTGGAAATATTATAATAAGGAAATATCAATCTAAGCTGTTAATAATAAAGGATTTTAAATTTTAGAAACTCGATGATTGAGCTTAAATAAATTATTTGAAGAAGTGTAGAAACTACGCCCATCTAGATTTAGGTCAACTTCAATACCTGACTCTAGAAGAACTCTTTTACCGACTTCCACTGTTTTTAAACCTTGACGTGTATTTTGCATTTTATTTAACGGGGTTAACGATACTAAAATTTCAGTACCATTTTGAGATTTTGCAATTAAATTATTATTTTTTAACAATTTATATCCTAGTTTTTAGATTTTCCCAATGGGGAAAGCTCTTATTAAATTTAAACATCATAAAAAAAGCACTCATAAGTGCTTTTTTATAGTACTACTTACAATTACTTAGATAGCAACAATATTTACAGCATTCGGGCCTTTTTGTCCTTGCGCTACGCTGAATTCAACTTGTTGGCCTTCAAATAAGGTTTTAAAACCTGAGTTCGCAATTTCACTAAAATGAGCAAAAACGTCTGGACCAGCTTCTTGTTGAATAAAACCAAAACCTTTAGTTTCATTAAACCACTTTACCGTACCTTTAACCACATTAGAGTTTGACATATATATATATCCTATTAATTTTTAATAATTTTTAGCCAAGCTATTGACTGAGTATAACTTTGAAATAATAAAGAATGAGACTTAAAATCTGAAAAAACGAAGGATTATAAATAAAACTGCGATACTTAAAGAAGATTTACCGAAACAAGACTTTTTTCTAGTTAAACTCACTATACACTAAAAATAAAAAATAATCAAGTTTTCTTATATATATATTTATTTATTTTATAAAAAGGCGATTACGCAAAAGAATAAAGTCATCCAGCATCTTGAAGCAGACATTTACACGACTGGGGTACGCCTATCAGAGAGATTATAAAAACAAGCCAACTATTCAAGTGTATAAAACCTGGGCCTAAGCAGGATTCAGATTAAAATAGAAACCTATCTAAGGTGAAAATTTCTTATAGCCCATAAAAAGGACGCCTAAGCGTCCTTGTTAGTGCTCTGAAAGCTGGATCAGTCAAATAAGCGGTCAAAGAATGATTTTTTCTTTGGAGAGGTCTTGCTTCCCTCACCTTCCATAGTCGCTTGCAATTCTTTCAGTAATTCACGTTGACGTGCGGACAGATTGACAGGTGTTTCCACCACGATACGACAGAGCAGATCACCTTGCATGGTCGAACGTACCGGCTTCACGCCCTTACCCCGTAAACGGAACAGTTTACCGGTTTGAGTGCCTTCAGGAATTTTCAGACTGACACGCCCATCCAGAGTTGGAATCTGCACTTCTTTACCCAAAGCCGCATCCGCAATCGAAACAGGCACATCCATATACAGGTCGGCCCCATCACGCTGGAAGATTTCATGCTCACGCACCACCACTTCAACGTATAGATCGCCTGACTGACCATCACGGATCGCTTCACCTTTACCGGTCAGACGTACACGGTCGCCATTGTCCACGCCCGCAGGAATAGTCACTTCCAGCGTTTGCTGACGTTCAGATACACCCGAGCCATGACATTTATTACATGGATTCTTGATGATCTTGCCCTGACCACGACAGGTGCTACAGGTTTGCTGTACCGAGAAGAAGCCTTGCTGCATACGCACCTGGCCAGCACCATGACAGGTCGGACAGGTTTCTACATCATGTGGATTTTTAGAACCTTTACCATCACAGGCCTCACAAGGTGCCGGTGCAGTAAAAGTAATGGTTTTCTTGACGCCCTTGACCGCTTCTTCCAGCGTCAGCTCCAT
>NZ_SMTB01000115.1:0-6336 GCF_006864105.1 Acinetobacter sp. RF14B
GTAGAGCACGTAGTGTTTGTGGATTTCTAGGAGGGATTTATGCTTCATTGTGCGCATATCAATTGAGCCACCGAAATAAGCCAACCATTCGAGTAATCGAATGGTTGGCTTAAACAGGATTCGGGTTCTATTAAGAATAATGGCAATCACGAAAAACGGGTCGGCAATAAAAACCTATTATTTGACTAAAGTTTTAGAGTATTTGTTCTAGAATGGAATGGTGTACACCAAGCAAATTGGTATACTCAAATTTCAATAATTATAGCCAGAACTGTGGAAGGGAAGATGACAGAACAAATGTCTGCAGGTTTAAAGTTTAGACAAGCACTTGAAGTCGAAAAACCATTACAAATTATGGGTACCGTAAATGCCTATGCTGCCATGATGGCCAAACAGGTCGGTTATAAAGCCATTTATCTCTCTGGTGCTGGTGTAGCAAACTATTCTTATGGGTTACCAGATCTTGGAATGACCAGTCTAGATAATGTTCTGGAAGATGTACGCCGCATTACTGAGCGTGTCGATACGCCACTTTTGGTTGATATTGATACAGGCTGGGGCGGTGCATTCAATATTTCACGTAGCATTAAACAGATGATTGCGGCTGGTGCAGCGGCGGTCCATATTGAAGATCAGGTGGCACAAAAGCGTTGCGGTCACCGTCCGAATAAGGAAATTGTAAGCCAGCAGGAAATGGTGGACCGGATTAAGGCAGCAGTGGATGCCAAAACCGATTCCAATTTTGTGGTGATGGCACGTACCGATGCGCTACAAAAAGAAGGTCTGCAGGCTGTTATTGACCGCGCTTGTGCCTGTGTTGAAGCGGGCGCAGATGCAATTTTTGCCGAAGCCATGACGGACATCACCATGTACCGTACCGTCTGTGATGCTGTAGGGGTACCGGTACTGGCCAATATTACCGAATTTGGCGATACGCCATATTATACGACGGAAGAGCTGGCCGAGCAGGGCATACGTATGGTCTTGTATCCACTTTCTGCAACGCGCGCCATGCAAAAAGCAGCACTTGAGGTGATGCGCTCCGTTCGTGAACATGGTACACAGGTACATGTTTTAGATCAGATGCAACAACGAAAAGAACTTTACGAATTTTTAGACTATCACAGCTTTGAAAACACATTAGATAAACTGTTTAAACAGGAGAATTAAAACAATGGCTGAAGGAAAAATACTTACTGGCGCAGGATTGCGCGGACAAGTGGCAGGGAAAACCTCACTTTCAACCGTCGGTAAAAGTGGTGCAGGTCTGACCTATCGCGGCTATGACGTGCAGGATCTGGCGGAAAACTGTCAGTTTGAAGAAGTAGCTTATTTAATATTCTTTGGTGAATTGCCAGATTCAGAACAATTAGCAGCCTATAAAGCAAAATTAAAATCTTTACGTGCCTTGCCGCAAGCTCTAAAAGAAGTGCTTGAGCGTATCCCTGCAGATTCACATCCTATGGATGTCATGCGTACTGGGGTTTCCATGCTAGGTAACCTGGAAACTGAACAGTCCTTCGAACAGCAGCAGGATGTCGCAGATCGTATCCTGGCCACCTTACCTGCGATCATCTGCTACTGGTATCGTTATAGCCACGATGGTGTGCGTATTGAAGAAAATACTGATGATGATTCTATCGGCGCACAATTCCTGCATCTGTTGCATGGTGAAAAATCCAATGAGTTGCATGAGCAGGTTATGAACGTGTCTCTCATTTTATATGCAGAGCATGAATTTAATGCTTCAACCTTTACGGCTCGTGTCTGTGCCTCTACTCTGTCTGATATGCATTCCTGTATCACTGGAGCGATTGGTTCCCTACGTGGGCCTTTGCATGGTGGTGCCAATGAAGCAGCAATGGATATGATTGAAAACTGGCAGTCTCCAGAAGAAGCTGAACGCGAAATGCTGGGCATGCTGGAACGTAAAGAAAAAATCATGGGTTTCGGACATGCAATTTACAAAGACTCTGATCCGCGTAATGCCATTATTAAAGTCTGGTCTGAGCGTCTGGCCAAAGATGTGGGTGATACCGTATTGTATCCGGTTTCTGTACGTTGTGAAGAAGTGATGTGGCGTGAGAAAAAACTATTCTGTAATGCCGATTTCTTTCATGCTTCGGCATACCACTTTATGCGGATTCCAACCAAGCTGTTCACCCCGATTTTCGTCATGTCACGTATAACTGGCTGGGCAGCGCATGTGATGGAACAGCGTGCGGATAACCGTATTATCCGTCCAAGCGCAGACTATACCGGTCCAGAGCTGCGAAAAGTCATTCCTATTGCAGAGCGTAGTTCAGCAGCTTGATCTGAATACTGAGTTGCTGATTAAAAAATAAAGCCTCATGAGAGGCTTTATTTTTATTAAACTCAAGCTTAACGGCTTAACAGTACCGGGTCTTCAATGGTATAACCGGTTTCAAAAGGAATCCCCAAATATTTGATTGTCACCAGCGTTTTATTCTGTTTAGGAACTTTATAGGCCTGGCTGATTTTTAAACCTTGCTGATAACTGACCGCTTGATGAGTCAGACTTTTTTGTGAGCCAGATTTTACTTGATATTGATAGGTCCATTTTGGCACTTTCTCTTGTGGATCATACCAGGCAGACGCATAGCCTTTGCTGGTTTTTAATAATTCAAGTCGAATATTCTGTTTTTTTACCGGAATGACTGGAATTAAACGCTTCTTGATTTTGGCAATTTCCTGATCAAATTTTTGACTACTTTGATCATAATCAATACGTTTGGTCTTCGGATTAATATACAGGGAATTCACCATCACCAGCTGGTTTGGCTGCTTGGATTTAAAATTATAATAATACAGTTGCGGTAAACGGCCTCGGCCATCCAGATAATGGCGCATCAGGTAGAGCTTTTGATCTTTAACCTCATACCCTAAGACTTCAATATTCTGAGGTCCGCCCACTGTGGCAAACGCCGCACAAGGCAAACCAACCAGTAAAACCGAAATGATAGCTTTTATTTTCATTGCTCATCAAACCTTATTATAGTGAGGATAAGCTTAATTTATCTTAAAATATAAAATAGGGTAGAAATAATGAAGTCTTATTGATTGAGCAGATTAATCATATCATGTGCCAAAACTGCTACCAATTTGTTTAAACGCTGCTGAGGGGTACCTTTCAAATAGTAGTGGAACTGATGAACCTGAGCTCCATCATCAATCGCGATAAAAAACGTGCCTTCCGGTTTTTCTGGTGTAGCACTGCCTCCAGGCTTAAGCAGGCCAGTACAGGCAATCACCCAGTCTGCATCCTGAAACATTTTTTTGCCTGCCTGAGCCAATGCAACAGTGACAGGCATAGATTCTGCGGTGTAACTATTGATTAGATCCTGTGATAGACCCAGTACAGAGACTTTGACACCGACGTCATAGCAGACCAAACCGCCCAGTAAAGTTTCGGCACCTTCTCCTTTACAGATGGAGAACTGACTGGTCAGATACCCAGAACTCGCACTTTCAATGAAGGCGATCTTGATCTCTTTTTCTTCAAGTAATTCACAACATGTTTTGAGCATAATGCACATTTTGATAAGAGATAGCTTAAGTTTAATTTAGACCGGTTCTGGCTGGGTATCAACTCTGAATAGGGCTTTAATTTTGATATAAGGTAAAAATAAATTGCAAATTTATAAATTTGTAGCTTAAAAGAAGAGCTAGGGGCTGACTGTTTAAAGCTTGGGCAATCTCTGCAATTAATAGTTTCTTCCTCATAGGAATAATGGTAAAACAAAAATAAAGAGCTGAGTAAAAGTAGGTGGTAAGAATGAAAACTACAGTAAAATATGTCGTATTAAAAAGTCTGGACTATCAATTGGGTACACCTTTATTTCAGGAAGAAATTGATGCGGATGGCCAATATTTTGATCAAATTCCCCCTACTATTTCTTATCAAAATCTGAATTTTAAAGTAACCAGTAAAGAGTTAAAGCGTCTGTATCTCGCTGAAGAGCAGGAAGAATCACAAACGATTATTGTAAAAGTGATTGCTCAATACGATAAATAACTGCAACATCCGTCAGGTCTTTTAGGTATTCATACAAGGCCTGATTTTTTTTATAAATATTATTGCCTTATTTATATTTGAAAATAAAAAATCTAAAGCTATTTCTATTTTATTGATATATATTTCTGTTATTTTGAAAATCCATTTTTTTTAAATTTTTACTTTATAGAGTGTGTTTTAATGTAAGTATGAGATTTAAATAAATTGCATAAAATAGACATATTTTTTTCTTTCAGGCTTTATAAAAATAGTATAGATGAATTTTATTATTTTTTTAAGTATTTGAAATTAAATATTTTATATAAAGTGGATACTCTTTTTGTTTCAGTATCTAAACCTAAATTATTTTCTTTTTTACAAGAAGTCCTTATTAAGTTTTTGTTTTTTATAAAGGAATGAAAAGTTTGGCTTAATATTTTTTATTATGTATTTTTTGCATTATAAAAAGTAATCTTTGTTTCTTTATAAATTAAATTTCAATTACTTAAATTACTATTTTTTACATTGAATTAATATGTAACAGCTTACGGGTTGGCGAAGTTTAAAAACTGAGTAGAGTAGAGGGTAAGTCGAAAATATATATATCGGCTTTTGATTAAAGCGAAACCTAAGGAGAATACCCATGACTAATCAACAGAACCAGCAAGATCAACAGAATCAACAAAACCAGCAACAGCAACAACAAGACCAGCAAAACCAGCAAGGTCAAAGAAACAACCAACAAAACCCTAATCAGCAGCAACAGAACCAAAAACAGCAAAATCCTAATCAGCAGCAACAACAACAGCCGCAACGTAATCAGCAAGAACAACAGAATCAGCGTAATCAAAATCAATAACATTGGTGCGATCAATAAGATCAGCAGAATCTGCAGCACTAATGTGATTTAGGTTATCCTTTTTCAAAATAAAGACCGCCTTTTCAGGCGGTTTTTATTTGGACTTTATTTGTTCATTTTTTATTAACACTGAATGTTGGCTTTAATCTTATAAAAATTCAGGGCATTATCTAAGTCCTTCAGCAAGCCTGGTTCAGTATATTCTTTAGGTGCAAGTTTAAGCAGTGCTGGCATATAATAAGTTTTATATTCTTTAGGATAATCTTTACAAAGGATACGGGTGCGCTCTTCAATGCTCATTATAGAAGAATCCAGTTGATCCAGATAGGCACTTAAACGATTATCTGATTGTTCAAACTGCGCTTTAATGGTGGGGTCTGGTTCAGAAGATACATCTGCCTGCTGTTTCTGACAGCCTGTTAAAGTAAGTACGAAGAAGGCGCTCAAGCATATAGGTAGTTTCATATTATTCAGATTCTGTTATTCGTCCTGAGAAAAGTATAGAGAGAAATATACAAATGCACACGGATCTTTAAGTTACAAGCCGCCTGAACGAAGAGTTTAGTAATAAAAAATGATCTATAACCGCATCCATATTTTTTTCAAAAGTCGCTACTATCTTAAGATTATCGAGAAAATTTAATAAAACAACTATAGATCAAAATTTTAATAATATTCCTCAGTAGAAAATCATACATTTTTATTGTTTGAATTACTTGTTATCAAAGAATCATTTTCTGAAATTGTAGCCTTCACATAAGTTTTCATAGGCAACATAAAAACTGACAATCCCTGCAAGAGTGAAACATGAATAGATGCTATTTATATAGCTGTTTTAGTGAAAATATAGGACAAAGCAATGATAAAGTGTATTTGTGCATTTGGTATAGGCGTAATGGTGGGTTGCTGCTATAAGTCTTGTAAGAGCAAAATGTGCCAGATGAAGGATAAAGATCACTCAACAAAAAATCAGGATGAGGAGCCTGTACGTACCTAATTACCCTATGCTTGAGGATTAATCTGAAGCAGGTGGCAAGCTTAGTAAGACTTTTTCTGGAATAATTGAATATCGAGTACTATCTTTCACGCATAAAAGCTCTGCTCATGATCAAGCTTTTAAAGTTAGGAGGAATACATGTTCCAATTTATATGCTGTTTATTGGGTCTACATGGCGCGACTGAAATCAAGTATATGGATGATGAGGACGTTAAAGAAGAGAGTGCTGATTTAAAAGAAACGATATAAGTGTCTTTCACTTTCAAAGTGTCGAAAACAAGACAGTAACCCCATTTTCGAACTAAATGGGGTTTTACTTTAAGTCAATTTAATAAACTTAACCCGAATCGCGGATAAGAAATGGACTTGAAAAACAGAAGGACTAGAGCCATCAGTTGAGTTACCACACAAAACCCACAACTCTAGTCCCGATGTTCAATAGTACCGAATTATTCTGTGTAATTG
>NZ_SMTB01000116.1:0-6233 GCF_006864105.1 Acinetobacter sp. RF14B
CACAAAGTGACTTGCCGATTCCGAGTGCGCCACGTATTCCGGTGGCGGTAAGACCTGACACTCCGGTTAAGCCCGTTCAGGTGGAGCCACCAATTTCTGCGGCAGAACGTGAGAAAATTCAAAGTATGCTGGCTGCAGAGAGTGCGGCACAAACGGTAGAAGAGGTTTTACAGCCTGTGGCGACAACCGCTGAGCGTGATGAGGTGGTTGAGGAGCTAAAAGCCTTGGCACCTGCGGGCACAGAAATTGTTGATCCTTATGATGGCAAAATTAAGCTCACTGCCATTCAGACCAGTCTGTCTGTGGCAGAGCAGCAGGGCAAGGAGCTGACCAAAGGTTTTTCCTATCCTAAACAGGTGGCGGAAAATACCCAAGCCAGTTCAGTTGAAGCCCAGCTGAATCAGGGCAAGAACTATGTCAAGACTGACTCTGAAGTGGTCGTGGTGCCACCGAAAGGCAAACGCAGTACTTATACCGTTGTTGCGGGTGATACTTTGGCGCTGATTGCAGCCAAAAATGGGGTGAGCTGGCGTGATGTTGCCAAGTGGAACCAGATTGATCCGAGTGCAACGCTATATGTAGGAACCACGATTTATCTCTATGATGCCAAGCCGGTACAAGCAGCGCCGAAGGCCAAAGAAAAACCGGACAGCTATGTGGTTCAGGCTAATGACTCCTTAACCAGTGTCGCCAGCCAGTTCGGTTTAAGCCTACAACAATTGGCCGATTTTAATGATCTGGCACCAAGTAGTGGTTTGTTTGTCGGCCAGAAGCTGGCTTTAAAACAAACTGCCACAAAAGCCAAAGCTGAGGACAACAAAAAAGCAGAAACAGTCAAAACTCAGACCAAGTCTTATACGGTAAAACGTGGTGAATATTTGAAACTGATCGCGGATCGTTATGCCTTGTCGAATGGTGAACTGGCAGCATTGACCCCGGGGTTAACAGCGGGCAGCAGCTTATTGGTGGGACAAAAGATCAATGTGCCATTAAATGAAGTGGCAGAGTTGACTACATCGGGCAAAAAAGTCGAGCAGAAGTTTGAAAATGTCAAAGTAGAGCAGACACCGACAGAAAACTATCAGGTCAAGCGCGGTGAAACCCTGTATAGCATTGCCAGTCAAAGCAAGCTCAGCGTATCGGAACTGGCGGCCTTGAACAGTCTGTCTGCCAATAGCGGCTTGCGTATCGGTCAGACCATCAAAATTCCAGCAGCTAGTCGAGTGCCGGAAACTTATACGGTGCAAGCAGGGGACACCTTGACCGGTATCACGGCGAAATACAATCTGTCGATGGACCAGATTGCGGACTTGAATAATATTTCCCGTACGGCCAATCTACGTGTCGGTCAGCGCTTAAAACTGAGCGGCGAAGCTGAACCTGTGCAGGAAACGCAGGTTGAGAGCAGTACGAAGAATGTCAAGTCTGATACGCATGTGGTGAAATCGGGTGAAACCCTCACTTCGATTGCGCGTCAGTATCATTTGCAGCAGAAGTATCTGGCGGATTTAAATGGTCTGAAGAGCAATAGCAGCCTGCGTATCGGCCAGCGTTTAAAAATTGAAGGTCAGTTTCCGGCCGATAAAAAAGTCGAAGAAGCGAAGGTGACAAATAAATCTTCAGCGTCTAAAGCAACGGAATCTTATACCGTGAAATCCGGCGAGTCTCTGAATGCGATTGCCAAGCGTTTGGGCATAAGCGTGAGTGATCTGGCAGGCCTGAACAATCTCGGTCCGCGTGCAGGGCTGCGTGTCGGTCAGACCATTCAGATTCCAAAATTGGTGACTGAATATAAGATCCAGCGTGGAGATACCTTGATTGGTCTGGCTGCGCGTCATGGTCTGGCAACAGACGAACTGGCAGAAATGAATGAAATCAAACCGAATACGCAATTGCGGATTGGCGAGGTAATTAAGGTTCCAAACTGATTTTTGTCTCGTGAGATTGTTTAATCCCAGTCATATCTGGATGGTAGTGACTGCCCCTTGGCTCATCAGTAGCAGTGGGGCAGCAGTCATCACCACCCCGTATATTGCCCTGCATGGCAGTCCTCAATATGCTCACGCTGAATCTATGCCTTATGCCAACCCTAAAGCACCCAAAGGTGGGGTGCTGATCCGGGCTGCGGATGGCAGTTTTGATAATCTGAACAGCATGAATGGCAAGGGGAATGTCACTGAAGGGATTAACTATATTTTTGACAGTTTACTGTCGAAGTCGCTGGATGAGCCTGGCGTATATTATCCCTTGCTGGCGGAGAAAGTCAGTTTCGATCCAGAGCAGACCGCCTATATTATTTTCCATTTAAATCCGAAGGCCAGATTCAGTAATGGTCAGCCCGTCACGGCAAAGGATGTTAAATACAGCTTTGAGCTGTATCAGACCCAATCCAATTTTGGCTTGCAGATGTATCTGGCGGATATTCAACGCATTGAAGTGCTATCTCCTTTAAAAGTCAAAATCAGTTTTAAGTCGCGCCACAATCCGGAAATGGCCATAGGCGTGTCACAAATGCCGATTTATGCACAACAGGAATGGCAGCAGCGTAATTTTAAGGAGATCAGCCTGAAACCGATTCTGGGTTCAGGGCCTTATGTGATTGAACGGATTGAAGCGGGACGACGTATTTCCTATAAGCGCAATCCGCATTATTGGGGCCGGGATTTGCCGGTCAATCGTGGGCGTTATAATTTTGACCGGATTCAATATCGATATTACCGCAGTCCGGAAATTAAATTTGAAGCTTTTAAATCAGGCCAGTTCACCCTCCATGAGGAAACTCAGGTCAGCCGCTGGGTGAAAGATTACCGCTTTCCTGCGGTACGGCAAGGCCGGGTCAAGACCTATCGCCTACACCACCATAATCCGATTCCCACACAAAGCCTGGTGCTGAATACTCGGCGTCAGCCTTTTGCTGATATTTACTTCCGTCAGGCGCTGAGTCTGGCCTATGATTTTGAATGGCTGAACAAAGCCATGTTTCATGGAGAGTATCAGCGTTTAAATAGTTTTTTTAGCAATAGTGAACTCGCATCTGGTGGAAAACCCAGTGCTCAGGAGCTGAAAATTTTACAGCCTGAACTGTCTAAATTGCATCCGGTACAGCGTCAAGCAGTATTGCAAAACTGGCAGTATCCACCCTCGGATGCCTCCGGATTTAACCGCAAAAACCTGCTTCAGGCCCGGAAAATCCTGTTAAAAGCCGGTTATTATTATCAGCAGGGACAGTTGCTAAATGCCCAGGGTAAAACTGTAAAAATCGAGTTTTTATTACATCAGGCCGAGCAGCAGCGTTATCTGATGCCTTATCTCAGGCATTTAAAACGTCTGGGGATTCAGGCTCGAATCCGGATGGTGGAAACTGCACAGTATTATGAGCAGCTAAGAAATTATCAGTTCGATATGATTGTGGATACCATGCCGCAATCGCTGACGCCGGGACAGGAACAAAAGCAGTTGTGGGGTAGCGAGGCTGCAGGCCAGCCCGGCAACTATAATTATGCCGGGATTCGCAATCCGGGGATTGACCGGGTAATTGATCAGGTCATTCAGGCGCAAAGCCGCGAGCAGCTGATAGACCGTACCCGGGCCTTGGATCGTTTGCTGCGGGCGGGTTATTATCACATTCCGACATATGGTAGCCGTGAATACTGGTACGCTTACTGGAATATGTATCAACAACCCAAGATCAAGCCGAAGCTTTCTGCCGGCATTGATTACTGGTGGGTTGATGCTGGCAAGGCCAAACAAATAGCACCCTATTTAAAATATCGCTAAGTTTCTAGTCCCGAGGAGTACCATGAGTACTTATATACTCAAACGTCTGCTACTCATGATTCCAACATTATTTGTCATTTTACTGATCAATTTTGTGGTAATTCAGCTTGCACCGGGTGGTCCTGTAGAACAGGCGATTTATCAGGCGCAGCACGTTAACCCTCTGGGGGCGAATGGCTTGAGATATCAGGGGCAGCAAGGTCTGACGCCTGAAATGCTGGAGCAGATTAAAATTCAATATGGATTTGACCAGCCGCTCTATCTGCGTTTCTGGGAACTGCTGAAAAGCTATGCCCAGTTTGATTTGGGACACAGTTTTTTTAAAGGGCAGGCTGTAACAGACCTCATCTGGGAAAAACTTCCTGTCTCATTGTCTTTAGGCCTGTGGAGTACGGTGCTGATCTATCTGGTCTCGATTCCTCTGGGCATCCAGAAAGCTAAAAAGCATGGCAGCCTGTTTGACCAGACCACCTCCTTGCTGTTGGCGGTCGGTTATGCCATTCCAGCCTTTATTTTTGCGATTTTGCTGATTGTATTGTTTGCAGGTGGTTCTTATCTGCAATGGTTTCCTTTGCAAGGCCTAAGCTCGGAAAATTTTGCTGAATTATCTTTCTGGGGGAAAATCCGGGATTATTTTTGGCATATGGCGCTGCCATTGCTGGCTATTGTGCTGGGCGGTTTTTCCCGACTAACCTATCTGGTGAAATTTTCCTTTGTCGAGGAGCTGGGCAAACATTATGTACTGGCAGCGCAAGCCAAAGGCCTACAGGAACAGGCAGTGCTGTATCGGCATGTATTGCGGAATGCTGTGCTGGTTCTGGTTGCCGGTTTACCTGAGGCACTGCTCGGCATTCTATTTGTCGGTAACCTGTTTATCGAAATCATCTTCAATCTGGATGGTTTGGGGCTGCTGGGATTTGAAGCGATTATGCAGCGGGATTATCCGGTAATTTTCGGAACGCTCTTTATTTTTAGCTTGCTGGGTCTGCTTCTACGTTTACTCAGTGATGTGCTGTACCGGGTAATTGATCCACGGATTCATTTTGATTCGCGAGGATTGAAATAATGTCACCGATGCTGCGTGCCAGCCTGCAACGCTTTAAAAATAACCGGACCGGTTTTGCCTGTTTCATTGCATTTTTAATAATCCTGCTGCTGTCGTTGGGCGCGGAACTGATTGCCAATGATAAACCCCTGCTGGTCAAATATCACGATACTTATTATTTGCCCGTACTGAAAGCCTATCCTGAAACTACCTTTGGTGGTGTTTTTGAAACTGAGGCTGAATATCAGGACCCGGCTGTGCAGCAGCTGATCCATGCCAATGGTTGGGCGCTTTGGCCGGTTATCCGGTTTTCCTATGACACACCCAATCTGGCGCTGGATGTGCCGCTTCCTGCACCCCCCAGTCGACAGAACTGGTTAGGCACAGATGATCAGGGGCGAGATGTGTTGGCCCGGATTCTGTATGGCTTGCGTATTTCCCTGCTATTTGGTTTTGCATTGACCTTGCTGTCTGCGGCACTGGGTATTCTGGTCGGCGCAATTCAGGGCTATTATGCCGGCTGGGTAGACCTGATTGGGCAACGGATTCTCGAAGTCTGGGGCAGTCTGCCAATGCTGTTTATGGTGATGATTCTGGTCAGTCTGTTCAGTCCGAATATTTACTGGCTGTTTTTGATCATGCTGTTCTTTGGCTGGACCACGCTGGTGTCGATGGTGCGTGCTGAATTTTTGCGAGCGAGAAATCTCGAGTATGTCTGGGCTGCCAGAAGTATGGGCGCAGGCCATGGCCGGATTATGTTCCGGCATATCTTGCCCAATGTCATCGGTTCCAGCCTGTCGCAGCTTCCTTTTATGCTGACCGCTAATATTAGCGCCCTGACTGCTTTGGACTTTTTAGGGTATGGCTTGCCACCTGAGACAGCTTCTCTGGGTGAACTGTTACTACAAGGAAAAAATAATTTAAATGCGCCGTGGCTGGCCTGGTCTAGCTTTCTGACTCTGGCAATTGTGCTGTCCCTGCTCATTTATACCGGAGAAGCCATACGGGATGCTGTTGATCCTAAAACTTAAACTTTTCACTTCATTCCAGCTAAAAAAGATGCATCGTCTTAAACATAGAGCAAATAAATCCGTGATCAGTTATCTTAAATAAAATTTGTGTCAATTTGACAAGTTGAATTGTCAAATTTTCTGACTTAGGTTATAACACATACAAAATAAGATAAATACCTTAGGAACATACATGACAAAATTGGCTGATTCTATCCAGATTCGTAATACCCAGTTTAAAAATCGCATTATTAAAGGCGCGATGAGTGAAGCGCTGGCCAATGATGCAGGTCAGCCGAATCAGGCCCATTTAAAACTTTATGAAGCTTGGGCCAAAGGCGGTTTGGGCTGCGCGATTACCGGCAACGTCATGGTGGATTTTCGTGCCAAAAATGAACCTG
>NZ_SMTB01000117.1:0-6178 GCF_006864105.1 Acinetobacter sp. RF14B
GCTCCTTTGCTGGTTTCCCGGATTAAAGTGATGGCCAAGCTGGATATTGCCGAAAAGCGCATTCCCCAGGATGGCCGTATTTCCTTACGTCTGGCAGGACGTGAAGTCGATGTTCGGGTCTCGACCTTGCCTTCGTCTTATGGTGAACGGGTGGTAATGCGTCTGCTGGATAAGCAGGCTGGCCGCCTCAATATGACCCATCTGGGCCTAATGAGTAAAGACTATGAGCGTTTAAAGACGCTGGTACATCGTCCGCATGGAATTATTCTGGTCACCGGCCCTACGGGTTCGGGTAAAACCACTACCTTATATGCCGCGCTGTCTGATCTGAATGATGGTTCTAAAAATATTCTGACCGCAGAAGACCCAGTAGAGTATCAACTGGAAGGGATTGGCCAGACTCAGGTCAATACCAAAGTTGATATGACTTTTGCCCGGGCTTTAAAAGCCATGCTGCGTCAGGATCCTGATGTGGTGATGGTCGGTGAAATTCGTGATCTGGAAACTGCAGAAATTGCGGTACAGGCCTCGCTTACCGGTCATCTGGTACTTTCCACATTACATACCAATACTGCAATTGGTGCCGTGACCCGTCTCAAAGATATGGGCATCGAACCATTTTTATTATCCAGCTCTTTAATTGGGGTGGTAGCTCAGCGGTTGGTTCGGACTTTATGTCCGCACTGCGCGACCTGGCAAGCAGCAGATAGTTTTGAAAAAGGTCTGTTTGAAAATATCGAGCATCCACAGGAATTAAAATTACCGCAACCGCAAGGCTGTGAACGCTGTGGCAATACCGGTTTTAGCGGGCGTACCGCGATTTATGAAATTGTACCGGTAGATGACCATATGCGCCGTTTGATTCATGGCAATGCCGCAGAATATGAACTGGAAAATTATGCACGCCAGCAGTCTGGCTCCATTCGGGATGATGGCTTGCGTAAAGTCTTGGCAGGGAAAACCACGATTGAAGAAGTGCTGCGTGTTACCAATGAAGCGGCGGAGTCATGAAAATACGCTTCTTTGTTTTTTAACATGCTTGAAGCTGTTAGAGCACTGATATTCTCAAAATGCAATTTGCAGAGTCTGTGCCAAGAAAAGGGGCACTCGTCCTTTCGCCGTTAAGCCATAAATATGATGAGGGATAGTGATAAAACCCCAATAAAACCTTAAAAGGGTATTATTTATTATTTTGAATAGGGTTAATGGGCTATTGACCTAAATTAATCTATGTTTCGATCAATTGCTTGTATCTAACCTAATGGATATGAAAGGAAACTCTTTTTAAAAAACTTGTTTTTCATGGGGGCATTTTTATTGACCATCCTTGAAAATAATGAAAAACCGACTTGAGAGCAAGCCGGTCTTTTTTGAATGGTTGTACTATATTCAGCTAAAGAAACTTATGGATAGTCAATCTTATGGTTTATTTTCAAGCTTTCTTTCCTCAATGTGCTGAATAAGTGGGCTAGAAAGAAAAGAGCATCTAATAAATATTATTCCATATGACGCCCGTTAATTTAATCCACATCAACATCTATCCAGATGAATGGTGGCTTGAAAATCAAACAATCACATTTAATACCACATCAATATTACCACGGGTGGCATTTGAATAAGGGCAGACAATATGTGCTGCATCTACCAGTTTTTGAGCTTCAGCTCGGTCCATGCCTTCTAAATGAATGTTTAAGGTCACTTCAATACCAAAGCCTGTTGGAATCGGACCAATGCCTACATCACCTTCAATATAGGCATCTTTACTGATATTAAGCTTGTCACGGTTCGCAACAAATTTCATTGCACCTAAAAAGCAGGCGGAATAACCTGCGGCAAACAGTTGTTCAGGGTTGGTGCCGCCACCTGGGCCGCCCATTTCTTTAGGCACTGCCAATTGTACATTCAGAATCTGATCATCTGTGGTGGCATGGCCATCACGACCACCCGTGGCTTTGGCATGTGCGGTATATACAGCTTTTTCTAATGACATGAGATGAATCCCTATTTATTTTAATAGAGCTTCTATACTCCCTAATTTCTGGCCAAGTATAAGAGGGATTTTGTTAATTTATGCAAGCAGTATGCGGTCAGGAGTTAAAACTCGCTTAGGAAAACTGCAATAATTTACGATGTTCGATGAGTGGCATGGCTTTCCGCACTTTGGCCTGTTCAGCCAGATCAAATTCGACCGTAATAATCTGTGCCCCTTCCGCATGTACCATATCCAGAAGTTGACCACGGCTATTTGCAGCTGCGCTATGCCCCCAGGTTTGACGTTTTTCGCCGTGCCAGCCTTGCTGTGCTGCACCTAGAACTGTACATTGGGTGTCCATGCCGCGTGCCTGTAATAATAACTGCCAGTGCATTTGTCCGGTGGTATAGGTAAAAGCAGAAGGTGCAGTCAAAATATTTGCGCCTTGGGCACGCAGCTTCAGGGCAAGTTCAGGAAAGCGCAGGTCATAACAGACCATCAGGCCGATATTTCCAAAAGGTGTTTGAGCCACAACTAATTCATCACCGGGTTCAAAGAACCTGGATTCCTGGTAGCCACCGACTGCATCACCCACCTGTACATCAAACAGGTGAATCTTGTCATAACGGGCTTCAGTCCGCTCCGGGCTGATACAGAGACTTACAGTACGTACCCGGCCATCTTCAATCACAGAACCATCAGGACGATAAGGGCAGGGTAAAGTTCCTGCGACAATCCAGATCTGATATTGCTGAGCAAGCTGCTCCAGACGCTGCTGGATTGCTTCAAACTGGGCTGCAGTTTCGCGCTGCTTTCCTGCGGCGAAACAGACGAAATTTTCAGGAAAGACAATCAGCTCTGCCCCTTGCGCTTTACTCTGTTGAATTAATGACTCGATTGCTGTGAAATTTTGTTCAATTTCATTTTGGGAATTCATTTGTGCAACAGAAACTAAAGTCATGGAGGCTCCTTATGGTCGGTTCATACCTTTTGTTCGGAAGTTTTATCTAAACTGTCTTGTTCTTTCTGTAACTGTTTGACCAGAGGTTCAAACATATTCTGGTTACTCTGATTTAGCTTCATTAAGGTCTTGTGGGCATCCAGAACAGTACTCAGCATCGCCTGATGGGTGATATGTTCTTCCATCAGGGCGCGCGTACATACATTTGAATCACCACAGTAATTCAGAATCACGAAAACCTGTCCCAAGCCCATACTATTGGCCAGAGTGGTAATATCCGAGTTGGTAGACAACATAACCGGCTGAATTTCATGGATTTGCTTGAGTTTCAGTCCTAACTTTGCCAAGACACCCAGTACAGTACTATCAATGAAGCTGGTTTCAGTCAGATCAACTATTGCACCAACCACGTTGTCTTGCTGTTCAAGTTTGTTCAGTAATTTATCTAGACTAATACAAGATTGAGCACGCACTTCGCCAATAAGCTTAAAAATATGCGTTCCATTCAAACTTGCATATTCAACATGACCTGTTGACATATAAATGCCATTTGCAGAGAAGGATATTAAATTATCCCATAGGGTACTTAGATACTCAAGTAGCCGAAAGTCCTGATTAAATTAAGTGCTTATAAAGCCTGTAAATATATTAGGCTGTGTTGATATTTCATAAATGGCTTGTGCTGTAAGCTAAAACTCAGCGGATGAGACATGAAACCAAGGAAATGAGGCTATTGCCAAGCTTCATAACGAAATTAGAGACAGCTTTTGCTGCATGACAAGCACAAAGCGTTGCTGTGTTTAAAGCGCAAAGATGAGTATATTTTCTGCTGCTATCTGGTGATGAGTGATTCATCTAGAATGACTAACTTTCCGGCCTGATGCCTTATGCCAGCTAAAAAAATCTTGCGAGATCTATCTCTTAGGTCGCAAACATAGGCGAAGTATCGACAGACCCTATTACTTGACCCTTATAAAACTCAGGAAAGCAATATCATCAGCGACATGTTCGGGTATTTCAAGTGATTGATTTTTAAGGTGGTGTAGAAGGTGGGTAAACTGTTCGTTCAGGCCGCCTTCAAAAGGTTCCAGAGCGCCATCGGAGCAGATGAAAAAGCGAGCATTACGGCTTAAGATATATTCATATTCTTCAACTTCCAGCTCTTCGGTCAGTCCCAGAGGAAAACTGCTGGTTGTAAAAATTTTAGGTTCCTGGTTGGGCTCAAGGATAATCGGCGGTGGATAATGTCCTGCACTGGACCATTTTAAGACATGAGTTTCAAGGTTCAGTACTCCAGCAATCATGGTGATATGTTTTTCAATATTTTCCTGAACCAGCATGCCATTGAGCTTTTTGATCAGCTCGCGAGGCGTTTTGGAGCGGCCATGAAAGGCAGCCATCCATGAGGTTAATAAACTGCTGGTGACACCATGTCCCGACACATCTGCCAGATAAAATAAGACCTCTTTATCGCTAATTTTCCAGTAATCATACCAGTCACCTGATAAATAGGCCGAAGGCTGAAAACAGGTTTCGACCTCATAATTAAGCAGTTCAATCGGATTGGGCAATAGGCGTTTTTGCAGTTCTGCGGCAGAAGGCAGATCACGGCTATCCTGGTTGCGTTTATATTGTGCATCAATTTTTTGTAGAGCGGGAAGTGGTTGTTCCGGCAGTTGGTTCCAGATCCATCCAGCCAAGGCACCCTGTTGCCAAGCCTGTGCCAGCGCAGTCCCTTCATGTTCCAGAGCCAAGACAATCGTTGGAAGATTCCACTGATAATGCAAATAATCATGTACATCAGCAATTGCAATAATCGTAGCATCATACAGCTCATGGTCATCCGGCAGAATGACTTGAACATGCGGAAGTGTCTCAAGAACCTGGTCCAGATAGGGAATATCACGAGTGGGTTGAATGAAATACATAGAGAGATGATTCGATCTTAGGGCTGTCTACTTAAGGTGTACTATAACAAGCAAATTATGGCTAGCGCACAGATTTCGCTAACCATTTAATTAAAATATCGGACTTAGAAGAGTTCGTTGGTGGTGTTGAATTCAGGCTCATTAAGAGACTCGTCTGCTGGGCCTTCATCATCAAAGTCATCCTCGAGAAAGAGAGACTCTTGCTCGGTACCCTTCTTTTCAGCAATGGCATAATTGGTTCGTTGCAAATAGATGTCACGAATCTGTGCATAACGATCACCTGTCAGCACACTTTCGACATCCAGATATTCGCTACGTGTATCAATACCGCGCCAGAACTGGTCGGCCCAGTACAAGCCATCATGATCTTCCAGCATATATTTTTGCGGACGCGCTTGACTGTCGGCTAATGTTCCAATCACGCCACGTACTGAACTTGGACCCAAAATAGGCAACATCAGATAAGGCCCAGAAGGAACACCGTAATATCCTAAGGTCGTTGCAAATTTCTCATCTTCATGAGTGAGACCTAAGCGACGTGCAGGATCTGCCAGACCTAAAGTGGTCAAGGTGTTAATGGTAAAACGGCCTAAAGATTTTGCTGCGTGTGCTGGGCGGCCTTGGATCAACTGGTTAACCGCATTCCAAGGTTCGCCTAAATTACTGCGAAAATGGGTGTAACTGCCACGAACTTCTTGAGGGAGCTTTTCTTTATACTGTACAGCTACCGGACGTACAATTGTACGGTCAATCGCATCATTAAATTGATATACCTTTCTGTTCCAGAATTGAAAAGGATCTTTTACTTCTTCTGCTTGAGCAGCAGTAGCATCTACTTTAAGCTGGCTTTGCAGATGATTGACCTTAGAAGAAATTTTGGCTCTTAAAGGGACTAGTGTAAAGGTGACAGATTCACTTTCCATCTCAAGCCCAGTATTTTCCTCAGCTGCAAAAGATGAACTAGAGGCCAAAGCGAGTAAACATAGAGATAAGTAAATTGAGCGATGCATAAGGAAAATCCCGAGGCCTTTTTCTGAGTATGGTGGCACTGTTCAACTAAAATAATAAACTGTATTGTCACGAATAGGAGGAATTTAAGCGAAATTGTATAGAAAATGAATTAAAACATCATAAATGGCTAAAAAAAAGACATGTAATTTAATTTTTTAAAAATAGGTGTTGCAAGCTCCCTGAAATGCTGTAGAATGCACATCCATCGGTAGTGATGAAGATTAAAACTTGTTAGGAAACAAGGATTTAGCACAAGGTGTTGAGTTTAGGTGTCTTGAATGAGTTTAAAAATAATCGGATTTACTG
>NZ_SMTB01000118.1:0-5843 GCF_006864105.1 Acinetobacter sp. RF14B
CCCCCCTCTACTACACCCCTCTCCTACCCCCTTTCCCTCCCCGACGCTCTTCCGATCTCCACGCATGGCACCGATTTCTCCTTCAAACACCCGCGCCGGCCCCTCAAAATACAGCCCCTCCTTGCCGGTGATTTTGGCCACCGCTCCTGTAGGAGACAAATTGCCTTTTAGAACCACCAGATGCGAATCTTTTTTAATCGGCGCATCAAATGGCAGGATAATCTGTTGCCCTGGTGGATAGTCTGCGACATCCGCCAGGTTTTCTGCCAAGGTTTTACCCGTTACGGTCAGGCAAGAACCCTCCAGCATACCGGCATTCAGCATACGTTTCATCAGCGGTTGAATACCGCCAATGGCGATCAGTTCTGACATGAGGTATTTTCCGGATGGCCGTACATCGGCCACCACAGGAATATCTTTACCAATCCGCACGAAATCATCCAATGACAGCGCTACCCCTGCGCTATGGGCCATCGCCAGTAAATGTAGTACCCCATTGGTCGATCCACCCAGTGCAATCAGTACTTTAATGGCATTTTCAAAGGCGGCTTTGGTCATGATGTCACGCGGTTTAAGGTCTAGGCGTAACAGGTTCATGACCGCTTCACCCGCACGCATACAGTCAATTTTTTTCTCTTCGGAAACGGCTTCCTGTGCCGATGAGCCCGGCAAGCTCATGCCTAAGGCTTCAATGGCAGAGGCCATCGAGTTGGCAGTATACATTCCTCCACAAGATCCCGGCCCCGGCAGAGCCACCTCTTCAATCTGCTTGACCTGAATTTCGTTAATCTCCCCCTTGGCATATTGTCCTACTGCTTCAAACACCGAAATCATGTCAGTATGCCCAGCTCCCGGTTTAATGGTCCCGCCATAAATAAACAGGCCGGGACGATTTAAACGGGCCAGTCCCATAATACAACCCGGCATATTCTTGTCGCAGCCACCAATCGCAATGACGCCATCATAGGCCTGACAACCGACCACCGCTTCAATGGAGTCAGCAATAATTTCGCGTGAGACCAAGGAGTATTTCATCCCTTCAGTCCCATTCGAAATTCCATCAGAGATAGTAATGGTATTAAAGATAATACCTTTGCCATTGGCAAAATTCACCCCTTTTTCAACTTCACGGGCCAGCCTGTCAATATGCATATTGCAGGGTGTGACATTGGCCCAAGTCGAGGCAATACCAATAAATGGACGCTTAAAATCTGCATCTTTAAAACCGGTTGCCCGCATCATGGAACGTGCCGGGGCATTTTCTATACCATCGTAAACGGGGGCTGAATGTTCGCGGATATTGTCTTTACTCATTATTTTTTCCTTGGCGATGACCGATTTTCAGCTTCAGTCTTTGGCAATTTATTCTAAGCTCATTGTATAGAAGGCATACGATATATAAAAGAAATTACCTTGCAGAAAAATATTTTGATTAACTCTTAAAATGCTTTAATCACATGACCGAGCGACATGGATGTCGCTGTTTTGCTGTGCTACGGGGATGTAGCATCAGCAAAATAAAAAAATTTTGTTAGTTTTGATCTTACAACAGTAAAATTCTGTCTGCACAAAGATCATAAGAACTTTTGAATTCATTTGAGGCCGTGAAGTTTTCCAAAACCATAAAAAAGCACTCCCTTCTGGAGTGCTTTTTGTGCTGTAAAAATTACAGCTTAGATTTCACGTACCGCACCTTTTGCCGCACTGGTGGTATGCATGGCATAGGCTTTCAGTGCTTTTGAAATTTTACGTGGGCGTTCTTCTACCGGATGCCAGCCTTTGGCTTCCTGCGCTGCACGGCGGGCAATCATGGTTGCCTCATCGACTGCCAAGTGGATGGTACGGTTTGGAATATCGATTTCGATACGGTCGCCATCTTCTACCAGACCAATAGCGCCGCCCTCGGCGGCTTCCGGAGACACGTGACCGATAGAAAGACCGGATGAACCGCCCGAGAAACGACCATCGGTTAACAATGCACAGTCTTTCCCTAGGCCTTTCGATTTCAGGTAGCTGGTTGGGTACAGCATTTCCTGCATACCCGGGCCACCGCGCGGTCCTTCATAGCGGATCACGACCACATCACCGGCTTTAATTTGGTTCCCCAAAATCGCATCCACTGCTGAATCCTGACTTTCAAATACGCGTGCCGTACCGTTAAATTTCAAGATAGAATCATCTACACCGGCGGTTTTCACGATACAACCATCCAGTGCAATGTTACCGTACAGGACCGCCAAACCACCGTCTTTCGAGAAAGCATGTTCAGCATTACGGATCACGCCATTTTCACGGTCACCATCCAAACGTGAATAGTAACGGTCTTGCGAGAATGCGGTCTGTGTCGGTACACCGCCCGGTGCTGAACGGAAGAACTGATACACGTCTTCATCTTCCGTACGGATGATGTCCCATTTGTCCAACGCATCTTTGAGGCTTGCTTCATGCACGGTTGGAACCGATGTATCGAGTAAACCTGCACGGTCAAGCTCGCCTAGAATCGACATGATACCGCCGGCGCGGTGCACATCTTCCATATGCACATCTTGTTTCGCTGGGGCAACTTTACACAGCACCGGTACTTTACGCGATAAGCGGTCGATGTCATTCATGGTAAAATCAACGCCAGCTTCGTTCGCGGCAGCCAATAAATGCAGGACGGTATTGGTGGAGCCCCCCATGGCAATGTCCAAAGTCATGGCATTTTCATAAGAGGCTTTGGTGGCAATCGAGCGTGGCAATACGCTGTAGTCATCTTGTTCATAATGACGTTTAGCCAGCTCAACAATTAAAGAACCTGCACGTTCAAAGAGTTTTTTACGGTTGGCATGGGTTGCCAGCGTAGAGCCATTCCCCGGCAGTGACAAGCCTAAAGCTTCAGTCAAGCAGTTCATCGAGTTTGCTGTAAACATGCCTGAACATGAACCACAGGTTGGACAGGCGGAGCGTTCGTATTCTGCGACTTCTTCATCGGTATAGCTGTCATCTGCTGCCACAATCATGGCGTCGATCAAGTCAATGGCTTTCTCATTGCCACGGATTTTTACTTTACCCGCTTCCATTGGCCCCCCCGATACAAAAACCACCGGAATATTCAGGCGCATTGCCGCCATCAACATCCCCGGGGTAATTTTGTCACAGTTTGAAATACAGACCATGGCATCGGCACAGTGGGCATTCACCATATATTCGACCGAGTCTGCAATCAGGTCACGTGAAGGCAGGGAATACAGCATGCCGTCATGCCCCATCGCAATGCCGTCATCCACAGCAATAGTATTGAATTCTTTGGCTACACCGCCTGATGCTTCAATTTGACGCGCCACCAGCTGACCTAAATCTTTGAGATGAACGTGACCGGGTACAAATTGCGTGAATGAGTTGACCACGGCAATAATCGGTTTACCAAAATCTTCGTCTTTCATACCGGTCGCACGCCATAAGCCACGTGCGCCAGCCATATTTCTTCCGTGTGTTGATGTTTTTGAACGATAGTCAGGCATGGTGTTATTCCAACAAAGTTTGTGCAGGAGTGGGAAAATTCATCCACTCTGGCGAAATCTTACTAATCAAGAGCATGAAATCAGTCGAATTTTAAACATATCATAAATTAGCGATTCATTTAAAAAACTGGCTAAAAATACAGGACTTACTGCAATATGCTCAACTGGCAAGTTTCAATGCATATACGATGACATGCTGAAAACTACTATACCGCTAAGGCTCTGCATTAAATACAAAACTTTCATGAATAATTTTTAAAATTTACATGATTTATTTTTATATAAATATCCACTAAAAATCCATCGGGATAAAGCCTTGTAACAGATAAGTGTGCCGATTGATTAGGCTGGAATTTGGCTTTTGGCTTATACTAGGCTCAAGTTTTTTTGGAATTTCATGCGTGAAAATCATCTTTGCCGGCACACCAGAATTTGCAGCGGTTGCGTTAAAAGCCCTCATTAATACCCAGCACGAGATTATGGCGGTGTATACCCAGCCAGACCGTAAAGCAGGTCGTGGGCAAAAGTTAACTGCTTCGGCAGTCAAACAGCTGGCATTGGAGCATCAACTTCCGGTCTATCAGCCTGTACACTTCAAGTCTTCGACTGAAGAAGGACTGGCGGCTCAGGCTGAACTGAAAGCCCTGGACGCTGACGTAATGGTCGTCGCGGCTTATGGTCTGATTCTACCACAAGTGGTTCTCGATACCCCGAAATATGGCTGTCTGAATATTCACGGTTCGTTATTGCCACGCTGGCGTGGTGCAGCACCGATTCAGCGTGCTATTGCTACCGGCGATACAGAAACTGGCGTAACCATTATGAAAATGGCAGCAGGACTAGATACGGGTGACATGATGTATAAAACCTGGTGTCCAATTACAGCCGAAGATACTTCAGCCACATTACATGACAAACTGGCGATTCAAGGCGCTGAGGCGATTGTGGCCGTACTCGAATCTGAAGAAAAATTACAGCAATATCTGAACGCCCGCGAAGTTCAGGATGAAGCACTCACAGTATATGCACATAAACTCTCTAAGGCAGAGGCGCATATTGACTGGACTCAAACTGCGGCCAGCATTGACCGTAACATTCGTGCCTTTAATCCTTGGCCAGTGGCGTACATTCCACTGGATGAAAATAATAATCTGCGCGTTTGGGGATCGGCCCTGTCTGCTGCCAATGCGCGAGGGCATAAGGCAGGCACCATTCTGGCGATAGACAAACAAGGTGTGCATGTGGCCTGCGGTGATGAAAAAGCCGTCTGCCTGAGCGCCTTACAATGGCCAGGAGGCAAACCGCTTAATCCGGTCCAAATTAACCAGACCCAAAAATTACATGTAGGACAGTCATTGGCATGAGTTATTCTGAAACAGGTACATCCCATCTGAACTTGCGTGCCCAAGTGATACGTACTTTACTGGCGGTACAACAGGGACAATCTCTGGCAACCGTTCTCCCCCTGCACCTGAAAAAAGTGGCAGAGCGTGACCGCGCCCTGTTCCATGAACTGGTTCTGGGTACTTTGCGTCAATGGTATGCCTTAAAAAGTATTACCCTGCCTTTGCTGGTGAAACCGCTCAATAATGATACGGTCGAGACCTGCCTCTATGTTGGTCTTTATCAGTTATTGCAAACTCGGATTGCGCCACATGCGGCAATTTCTGAAACAGTAACGGCGGTCAAGCAGCTCGGCTATCAGGCTTTGAGTGGTGTGGTGAATGCCATCCTGCGCCGTGTTTCACGTGAAACATCAGAATTTCAGGTGGCGCTCGAGCAAGCTCATGGTCTGCCAAGCTGGCTGCTGAAACGTCTAAAGAAAGACTGGCCGGAACAGCTGAGTGAACTCAGCCATGAGCTCAAGCAGCTTGCTCCCCTCACCTTACGGGTAAATGAACGCCAAGTCAGTCGTGACGATTATTTAGAAATTCTGGAAGAGCATGATATTGCGGCGCATGCCTGTACCATTTCACAGGTCGGCATTGTACTGGATACGCAAGTCCAGATTCCTGACTTGCCAGGCTTCGATGTCGGTGGTTTTTCGGTTCAAGATGAGCATGCCCAATTGTGCGCTACCTTACTGCCGAATCTGGATAACAAGTTTGTCGTGGATGCCTGTGCAGCACCGGGGGGCAAAACCGCACATATCCTCGAAAAATATCAGCCTCGAAAACTGATTGCTCTGGATCAGGACGCCAAGCGCCTAGATCGGAAGAGCGGCGTGGAGGGGAAGAGGGGAGGATAGGGTGTAGGTCACGGGGGTGGCCGGATCATAAACAAAAAAAACAGTAAGAAGACGACATGATAGTGGACCGTACAGAGCACGAACGTGAGCCG
>NZ_SMTB01000119.1:0-5622 GCF_006864105.1 Acinetobacter sp. RF14B
AGTAGAGTACGTAGTGTTTGTGGATTTCTAGGAGGGATTTATGCTTCATTGTGCGCATATCAATTGAGCCACAGAAATAAGCCAACCATTCGAGTAATCGAATAGTTGGCTTAAACAGGATTCAGGTTAAACTTAAGTATTTAGGATAAACTTTCTCCATTTATATAAAAAAACCACATAATATGGGTGGTATTTAAAATACTTTTTTATTTGATTTATTATTAAAGGTCAATGTCTTTGGTAGCTTGAATTAAGTAGAGTGTTTGTAAGTTTCAGGATAATGAAAAGATCAAAGAAAGAAATCTTTTCTCAAATATTACACTTGGGTCAAAAATTACTTAAATAAAAAGATTTAATACCTTTAATACCACTCTACGAGTTTGCCAATATACAGTTCCTTATCTCAAGTATTCAGGTTTGTCATTAAAAGAAGTCTGGTTTTACTTTAATGAGTTACCTATATATCTTTATATTTTTCAATTTTTTAATTGGTTTTTGAGAGTCGATAAAGCTTGCTTAAACTTAAAAAATAAAGCTAAATTTTAAAATTAAAGTATGTTTTATTTTGTTGCAAAGAATCATGAAAGTGTAATATTTTGTTATTTAGAATATTATTTAAGCGCTGTATAAAGGGGGTACAGCCTTAAATAAGGGTAGATCAAATGACAAAAACAGAAATAGCTATATCTATATTCGTTGTATTGCTTATCACCCTGATGGTTTATTCCTTGGGACAAACGTTTAATTATTAAACGGATTTCGACTCACTAAGGTAACCGTATAAAAGTGTGCCCAGTGACTAAGGGGGTACACCAATTTAGGTTTTTTTAGGATAATTATTTTAGAGTGATTCTATTGAACCGATTTAAACGATGTTTATTCTGGCAGACATGGCCTCGTCAAACTATTCTTTTTTTTACATGTATTGGATATATATATAATTTTAGTGAAATTTCTGTCTATATTAAAAAAATAGGGGGTATAATTTCCCGCACTCGGCACCTCTCTGTGCTTTTAACTTAATTGTAAAATGTCTCTATATGAAGCTTAAATTTATTGGTGCTGTTGCACTACTGCTTGGAATGATTAACTCCTTAGCTGCCATGCCTTTTGATCCATTAATTGGCACATGGAAGGTTATCGATGACCGTACTGGATATTATATTTCAGATATTGTAATCCGTAAGGATTCTAAAACAGAACAGTATCGTGCCGTTGTGACCAAAAACTACCCATTGCCAGGTGCTCCAATGAGTGAAGTGTGTACCAAATGCGCGGGCGTACTAAAAAATCAGCCATTTTTTGGAATGGAAACATTAAGAGGACTGGTTGCTAATGGTAAAGATCAGCAATTCAGTAAAGGCGTGTGGATCAATACGCAGGATGGGAAAACCTACCATATTGATGCTCAATTAAATGAATCAAGAGATTTGCTCAAAGTTCAAGGCAAAGCCAAGGGAAGCAATACGATGAGCAATATGACGTGGAAGAAGCTCTGATAGAGCTTGTACCCTTATAAGCGCATGTATTGATTCCAGGCTTTAAAAAACCAACCTACCAATACGGTGGGTTTGTTCAAGAATTTGATAACTATTCTTTAAACTCTTGGATAGGGATAGGTCGGTCTTTCACAAATCCTACAAGGCCTTCTCCATTTTTAAAGTGAATAGCCCACCTTCATTATCAGGCATCAACACACCGTTCGCAGCAGGCGCTCTTTTCAACATGACCGTTCTATTTGAGTTGTCCGTCAGCAGCGCAGTTTCAAAATTATCTGACGATTTAAACTTAAGGATTAAATCCATTGGACTGCTGAGGGTGAGTCATGAATCTGTGCGGGAGTGAGGATGGAAATGCTGGGTACGCTACTCTCTACAGGACTGATCATTTCTGTAGGATATGAATTACAGCCTAGTAAGTATGAAAGCAATAAGAGAAATACCCCTGATATATTGCATAAAATTTCTCTTTATTTGTATTTGCATGACAGAAAAGAAAAACCTGTATTAAGATGAAGGGTTTTGAAATTATACTTCTTTCTTACTTGAATAGATGGTCAAAAAATATAGAATGAATAGGGTAGCAATTTTTTAGAGATTTAAATTGAAAAGATTTGCAAAAAAAAATAATGGCAGCATTAATGCTGACTGGTATGAGTAGTGTGGCGATGGCTGATTCCGATGCAGTAGCCAAGTACCAAGTTTTAAATGTAACGCAAAAGTATGCGGAATCCACTTCATGCGGGCATTCTTTTGAAAGAGGTAAAGCGGCTAAATTAACATCGATTAAAGATATTTATCCAATTTACTCAGACGAAAAGACCGGTATTGCAGAATACTATATCTTTTGGAGTGGCGATAAAGGCTGTAAAGGCGGAAACGGCAGCAGTTCTTTCCATATGTCTGAAGTCAGCAAGCTTTCCAAGTCACGACCATTTGTGGTTCAGAATGATAAAGCTTTTGGCGACAATGTTGACATTAACTTTAGATTTATCAGTAATGTGAAGCAGATCAATAGCAAGCATTTTGAGATTGTTTCTCGGGATTATGCTGATGCTACTTATGGCGGCAAGGACGGAGGAAATAACCTGCCAGCCAATACGTTTAAATATACGGTTCAAAAAATTGCCGGTAAAGGTTGGAAAGTCACTGACAAAGTGCTTTTTATTGCTTAAACTTATGTAGAAATAAAAAACCTAAAAGCTGGCTTCAGGCGATTAAATACTGTCTATATTATTGAAGTCTCATGGATTTATGAAATTACATAAATGTTTCAATATACTTGATATAAACATATAGGTTATTTCTTTTGATTATAAAAAATAACCAGCAATACCAAGATAATAACCAGAATTACTGCGATGACCACCCTTTCCATGATGATTAAATATAATCTACATGACTTTTTATTCTAGCATTGAATATTTCTTTTCTCTGTAGTCATTCAAGGCTTGTTTAGATTAGAAAGTAATCTTTCTCTCGTCCAGTTTTAGCAGCTGGTTTAAGTAGGTAGATATAATGGTTTTTTTATGTTTAGTAGGGTAATTCGTATAGAATTTTAATTTTTGATAGTAACAGCTTTCTGGAAAATAATATAAAGCTTCAAGAGCGATGAAATGATAAAAACCATGAGTTTGTGTACGGTTGAGCTGCAATGATAAGATCATGTACAAAAGCGCACATAATTCTCGCCCAGATTACTCATGGGGAATATAAGAAGCCTAGAAAAGGCAAGGCGATTGAGAAGGTATGAGATATTGGTGCAGGGCAGGCATTAGATATTTATATTAAACCTAAAACCATTTGCCAGTATAAAATACTTTGACCTTTATTTATGTTAGTTCGATTCGAAACCTATTTGAAATGACTAAAAATGGAGTATTGGATAAGTTCCAACTGTATCGGAGATCAGCAAAAGCTTCACTTGGATAAGGCCATCATTCACAAATACTACTCTTCATCAGATATGTTGCGATCATTGATAACAATTAAAAGCTTTCATACTTTCTCCACCCGGTCCAAGTGCCACTTTGGTTGCAGCTTTTTAAAATCTCAGGCCGCGTAAGGCGGTTTTTTTAACCCATTCTATTTGATTTGATTAAGACCTTGTCTTGATACATCTTTTCATCAGCTTCTAGAACGGCTGCTGATAATCCAGATTGGGGATTTCGCATTGCCAAACCAATTGCGGCACTAATACCAGCTTGTACCAACGCATGCTGAATTCTTAATACCAGCTTCTCAGCATTCTCTAAATCGGTTTCTATACTCAGTACTGCAAACTCATCACCACCTAAGCGAGCAACAATATCATTACTGCGTATATTATCTTTTAAGGTTAAAGCCATTCTTTGAATGAGTGCATCACCTGCCGCATGTCCTAAAGAATCGTTGGTAATTTTGAGATCATTAAGATCAATCATTAATATAGCAGTAGGATGGCCATATTGTTTGCAGCGCTCTTCTTCTAATTCAAGCAGTTTGTCCCATGCACGACGGTTAAACAGACCAGTAAGTGAATCACTAAGGGCCTCAGCTTCAAAATGTTCAGCTTTACGTATTTGTTGCGTCTCTCTTAATTCAGTTTGTAAGATATAACTCAGCATCTGTGCTAATAGTTCAAAAATCGCTGCCTCTTCAATAAGCATTTCTGACTTGGGTTGTGGATCAATAGCACAAAGTGTGCCAAAAAGTGAACCATCTTCTTTTACAAGCGGCTGGCCTACATATGCTTGTATATCTACCAGCTTGTTTATTGCAGCCTGACGGTATAGTGGGATAGCGGGTGAGTAGGGGGCAATGCGGGGAGCTTTGCCTTGTACCATTTGGGAGCAAAAGGAATCGGCCCAACGAAACACTTGCCCAGGTTTAATGTCATAGCCATTATCTTCACTTTGCAGAACGATCCAGTCATCACCTTCAGTGCGGGTGATCATCCATAAATTGAAGCCAAAGCGAGTGTGCAGGTATTTTAAAACCGTTTGACCTGCTTCCTCAAAGCTTTTAAAACCAGCATGATTTATCATAAAGATTCACTATATCTAGGAAGTAATTTCGAATACTTGAATATAATTGTATATAGAAATCATGAATAAAAATACAGCTTTAAAAGTCTAAAGAAAAAAGTATTCATAGCAGATCAGACAACATAAAATGAACAACACTCAAGGAGTAGACCCTATAGCATTATTTCTAATAATTATAGGGCTTATACTGATTATTACAGACGTTATTTTGAACCTTACGCTTAACATAAAAAATCATATAGATGGAGGGGCAAGTTTCTTATGCAGGTTGCCTGAGGGGTATTTTGTCTTGGGTCATAGCTAAAATAAAACCCATCTTAAGATGGGTTTTTAAAGTAAGAATCTTATTTTTTGTATTCAGTAATGTTAATTGGCTTACCTTTAACTAACTCTACTACACCTTCGCCACGCTTAAAGTGAATAGATACACCTTGGTCATTTGCTAAACGTACACCACTGGCCGCTACAGTTTGCTTCAAATGATGAACTTTGCCTGAATTATCAGTCATTTCTGCTGTTTCAAAATTGTCAGATGACTTAAGCTGAATAGTTAGATCCATTGGTCCAACAAAGTTAATTACTTGGGTTTCAGCCGGAGTGCTTGGTGTGCTTTCTACAGGAGGCGTTGATTCTGTAGGTTGTGTAGGAGATGAGTTGCAGCCGGCCAGTGCCAAAGCAAGAAGTGAAGCACCAATTATATATTTCATATTGAACAAACCTTTTCGTTCTAAATCATAAGTATAAACATGTTAATTAGTTGGATAGAAATATAAAGATTTATTTACATTTGGATGACATAAAAAATACTGCGATGAGGGGGAGGAATTCTTATCTGAATTTACCTATAGGGGATATTTAACTTGCCTTATAGTCTTCCCCTTATGACTTTAATGTCTTTAAGCGGGGCTTAGCTTGGGGTAATCATCAGGCTGAATTTTCAATAGAGCAGATACGCAGTTGTTTTTTGTATCTTGGATTCTCAAATGAAGTGCAACAGAGATTAAATTATTGGAAGGAAGCAAGATGAGCTAGCATTTTGCTTCCGACCGACCAAAGTCAAAGTTGCATCATGAACTATACTCATCTTACTCAAGAAG
>NZ_SMTB01000011.1:0-42843 GCF_006864105.1 Acinetobacter sp. RF14B
ATTGCCAGGAACTCAGCTGCACGCGCCTCTTGCTCAGCAACGGCTTTTTCACGGTCACGGCGCTGCTGCTCCAGTAAACGCTTTTCAGTTTCTACATCCACAGTTAAAGAGCCTAATGAATTATTCACAGCCTCTTTATTTTCTGCTTCCATCGTCTGCACCGGACCTTGTTGACGCTCCTGCTGAATTTCATTCTGACCTTTCAGAAGTAATGCTGCCAATAAAACACCACCACCGAGTAAAACAACACCGCCCATCCAGCGCTGTTTATTATTCATTGACATTCTTCCAAATACTCCCATACCGCTTCTAAGGTATGAAATGATCCACATACCAAGATCAGCTGATGATTATCTGCCTGATCCAGCGCTGACTTAAAAGCGAATTGCACCTTATTAAATTGCTCTACTGCTTCCCCGCTCAAAGCTTCCGTCAAAGCTGTGACCTCTGCCGCACGCGGAACCGCTAATGGTGCAATTTTCCACAATCGGATATGTTCTTTCAATAACTTAACGACAGAATTTATATCTTTATCAGCCAACATGGAAAAAACACAAATCACTTCTTTGTATTTATTATTATATTTTAAATAATTACGCAATTGCTTTAATAAAAACTCGACGCCGTGCGGATTATGCCCTACATCAAAAATCACGGCTTTACCTTGAATTTCACGAATTTCAAACCGTCCAGGCAACTTGGCCAATTGTATGCCTTCGGCAATTGCTTCCTGACGAAGCTTTAATCCACTCAGCAGAAGAGCTGCAATTGCTGTCGAGATATTCTCTAAGGCCAGTGAGCCTGTCGGTAATTTTAAGGTCGTGCCTGAAGACGCAAATGCCCAGGTTTTACCCTCTTCAAAGGCTTCATAAAAATAGTCACGGTTGATCGCATACAAGGGTGCGTTAGACTTAGCCGCCTGATCTAAAATCGCCTGTGGAATCTGTTGCTGTCCGCCAAAAATTACCGGAATATTTGGACGAATAATACCAGCCTTTTCAAAGGCAATTTTCTCGATAGTATCCCCTAACCAGTCGGTATGATCCAGACCAATATTGGTAATGACTGCAACATCTGGATTGACTACATTGACCACATCCAGACGCCCGCCCAGGCCGACTTCCAGCACCCAGACATCACAATCTTGATCTTTAAAAATAACGAAAGCAGCCAGCGTAGTGGCTTCAAAAAAAGACAGGCTTAAATCACATTCACGGCGTGCCTGATCGACCTGTACAAACGCATCGATCAGTAACTGATCTTCGACTTCAATGCCGCGTAATTTGACCCGTTCATTGAAACGATATACATGCGGAGACTGATATAGCCCCACTTTAAAGCCGTGCGCATTTAAAATGGCAGCCAGCGTAGTGGTGGTTGAACCCTTCCCATTAGTTCCAGCCACGGTCAGCACTTTGGCAGCCGGGTCGGTCACGCCTAGCTTTTCAGCTACCGGAATGACCCGCTCCAGCCCTAAATCAATACCTGTAACGTGAACATGGCTCCAATAATCGAGCCATGTATCCAAAGAATCTGTTGCTAATGGTGCTGTATTCAAGGCAAGTTCATCAGTTTAGTCACAATGCGATAAACTGTATCACGTAATGCATGACGGTGAACAATCTGATCGATTACACCATGATCAAGCAAATATTCAGCACGCTGGAATGGTTCATCCAGTTTTTCACGCACGGTTTGTTCAATTACCCGTTTACCTGCAAAGCCGATCATGGCTTTAGGTTCGGCAATATGTACATCCCCCAGCATTGCCAGAGAAGCCGTCACCCCCCCATAAACCGGATGGGTGAGAACCACTACATAAGGCAGGCCAGCTTCTTTTAAACGCTGGATAGCCGCTGAAGTACGCGCCATTTGCATCAGAGAGAGCATGCCTTCCTGCATACGCGCACCACCAGATGCTGCAAAGCAGATTAAAGGCTGACGCGCTTTAATTGCACGCTCTGCTGCCTGCACAAAACGGTCACCCACAACCGTACCCATTGAACCGCCCATAAAGTCGAACTCAAAGGCACATGCAATCATCGGCACGTTTTTCAGCAACCCTTGCATCACAATCAGGGCTTCAGTCTCACCAGTTTTCTTTTGCGCTTCTGACATCCGCTCCGGATAAGCTTTACTGTCGACAAATTTTAGTGGATCTTTCGCAGTGAATTCCTGGCCCATTTCCGCTTCCACCTGATCGAAGAACCAGTTGAGACGGTCACGTGCTTTCATTTTCAGATGTTCATCACATTGCGGACAAACATAGGCATTAAATGACATCGCCGTACGTGTCACCAAAGCATGACATTCTGGGCATTCAATAGTAGGTTCTGTAAATGTGGCTTTGAGGGTGGTTTGCTCATCAGGAACATGAATACCCGGAACAATACGCTCCGTCCATGGGGTCGATGGGCTCAGAATTTTGCCTGATTTCACTTGTTGACTCATACTAACTCATCGAGCGCTGCTCGAAGCTCCTTGACTTTATTCACCGTAGCAATAACGGCCTGTTCTGGCGGGAGAGATGCGAAATGTTTAACAAATGCGCTCCCCACAATGACTGCATCGGCAGCAACACCCATCGCTTTCGCAGATGCAGCATCACTGATACCAAAACCCACACCTACAGGAATATCTGTCTCAGCCTTAATTTTCTGAATACGTGTTGCTGCTTCTGACACATCTAAAGTCGCAGCACCGGTCACACCTTTTAACGACACGTAGTAAATAAAGCCACCGGCCTGTTTAACTACATGCTGAATGCGCTCATCAGTTGAGGTCGGTGCCAGCAAGAAAATCTGGTCCATCTCGTATTTTTCCAAGACCTGACCCAGATCTGCTGCTTCTTCTGGTGGAAGATCGACCAGAAGCACACCATCTACACCGCATTCATAGGCATAAGCGACAAATTTTTCATAGCCAATGACTTCGACCGGATTTAGATAGCCCATCAGCACCACAGGTGTTTCGCGATCTTTCAAGCGAAACTCTTTCACCATATGCAGCGCATCGAGCGTATTGGTTCCACCTGCCAGCGCGCGTTCTGCAGCTAGGGCAATGGTCGGACCATCCGCCATCGGGTCAGAAAAAGGAAGACCCAACTCAATCACATCCACCCCTGCATCCACCATCTGATGAAGAAGAGGTACAGTGACCTCTGGATGCGGATCACCAGCCATTAAATAAGAAACCAAAGCTTTACGCTGTTGAGATTTAAGTTGTTCAAATCGTGTGGCTAAACGTGACATAGGGCTGAGCTTTCCTTAACGTATTTTAAACTTGAGGCATTGACTATGTAGAAATACAAGACATCGCATTGTAACGCTATTTTTTGTCCATTGAACAGTGTGCAGCATCGACCTCTGGTATTTCCTTTCCTGTATGAAGATTTCAGAACAACCCGGAAGGCTCTATTTACGATTATTTTGATTTTTTTCTCAATGATCAAAGATGCCTAATTTTACTATGCCCTAAAATATTGAATACTTAGATAAACTTATTTTTAATATATAAAAATTATAAAAATACAGATGTTAGCGCATTCACTTAAAGTTTTCGGAAATTGCAAAACCTGCTTTATACTAACCGCATTCTTTTAATTTTTTATCTCCTATGCAGACTGATTCCGAAGCTAGCGTGCAGGCCAACGCCATTGCACTGCTGCCGCTTATTGTATTTTTAACCATTTTTTTAGGTAGCGGGATCTATCATTCCCTGATCGGAACGGAGTTTGCGTTTTATCAGGTCAAAGCGCCAGTTGCCGCACTGCCTGCCATCATGCTGGCAGTCTGGCTGTATCGTGGCAAACTGAATCAGGGAATTGAAGCATTTTTAAAAGGAGCCAGCCATCCCAATCTGGTACTGATGTTCATGGTGTTTATGCTGGCCGGGGCCTTTGCCAATGTGAGCAGTACCATTGGCAGTGTCGATGCAACGGTACAGATGGCTTTGTCGATCATTCCCCCTGAATTTGTCCTGCCCATGCTATTTGTGATTTCAGCCTTTCTGGCAACGGCAATGGGGACCTCTATGGGGACTATTGCAGCCTGTGCGCCAATTGCTTTTGGTTTTAGTCAAGCAACGGATATTGCAGTAGTTTATGCAATTGGAGCAGTTGTGGGTGGCGCCATGTTCGGTGATAACCTGTCGATGATTTCCGACACAACGATAGCCGCCACGACCAGTCAGCGTGTACAACTGCGTGACAAGTTCAGAGTCAATGTCTGGATTGCCGTTCCGGCTTCCATAATCACGATTCTGATTTATATTGTAAGTATCGGTCGTTCCAGCCCTGTGGCATATCAGGATTTCAACTGGATCCTGATTCTTCCTTATATCGCCGTCTTTTTATTGGCCTTTAGCCGTTTGCATGTTTTAGCCGTGCTGAGTATGGGCGTATTGTTATCGAGCCTGTTCGGCCTGTTTGCTACGCCCGGTTTTAATCTGCTCAAGCTGAACACTTCAATTTATGATGGCTTTGTTGGCATGTTTGAGGTGGCCTTGCTCTCCATGTTCTTGGGCGGTCTGTCTGCTCTCATGCAACGTGAAGGTGGCTTGCGCTGGCTGATCGAACGCATTTATGCATTGACGCGCCTGTTTAAGGTCGGCCGTGAACGCGCTGGCGAAATTGGCATCAGTTTTCTGGTGGTATTTTCTAATCTGTTTGTGGCAAATAATACCGTGGCCATTATCCTGTCGGGAGATATGGCCCGTGAAGTAGCCAAAGAATACGGCGTAGATCCCAAACGAGCCGCTGCCCTAATGGATATTTTTTCCTGCGTCGTTCAGGGGTTGATTCCTTATGGCGCACAGTTGCTGCTGGCATGTTCAATTGCCAAACTCTCTCCGGTCGAACTGATTGGTGGCGTATATTACTGCTGGATTTTGGCAATTTTTGCCGTAATCGCAATTGCGGTACGTTACCCAAAACTAAAAACCGCTTAAATGTGTCTCTTGAGATGACGGTCATCACAGAGCGCTTTGTTAACGCTGATCTTGTTTGGGCTGCTTACGGTATTGTAATAAAGTGCGGCCCGTTGCTGCCTTATAAGCACGTGCCAAGGCAGACTGGTCAGAATAGTCCAGCTGCTCGGCAATCTCACTCAAGCTGATCTCCTGCTGGAGCAGCAGATCACAACGTTTTATCCGCTCCTGTTCCAGCAGCTTTTTAAAGCTTGTGCCCTGCTCGGCAAGTTTACGCTGCAAAGTACGGACAGACAGCAGCAGATGTTCTGCCAGCTGTTCAATTTTTAAAGCTTGCTGGTGCATACGCAAGTGATCTGTAATCAGCCTTTGGGCATGTTGCAGCGTCGATTCCAGTTGTGGCCGGGCGGCAATTTCCCCTTCAGCCTGACGAATTAACAGTTGCAGCAGCATCGGGTCAGCCTGATCAGATTTCAGGTTCAGGCCTTGCACATCCAGCTCCAGTGCATAATGAGGTTGAGAAAATTTAAGCTCTGTTGCATAAAACTTTTGAAAATGAATCACTGCAATCTCAGGCCGATGTGCAAAGTGGATGCTGCGCAACAACAAAGGCTGCTCCTGCAAAATAAAACGGCCCAGTTGCACCATTGCCGCTATGGTCAGTTCATTCAGAACATTATAACGTTCCTCCAGAAAAGCCCAGTACAACTCGACACTCTGTTCATGCTGTCGCAGTTGAAAAGGAATAAGATCACTGCCATCCACCACCAGCCGTTGAAAGCGTATGATATAACCGATGATTTCTGAAATGCTGCTACTTTTGGAAGCCATATAACCCAGCACACCAAAATGCTCTGGCCTGATTTCCTGGACAATTTCAAAAATTAACTGCGGACAATCAAGATGCTGCCGGGTGCTGAGCAATACATTGTTAAGCAGTTGCAGTGGCACCTGTATATCAAAAGGCTGATCAATCAAGCCTTGCAATTGCTCCTTAAAATCTTTCAGGAAATCAGCATGTAAAGGATCAATCTGCCGGCTTCGTAAATAACTTGCCCACAGCTGGATATAACCATTGGATATTTTGATCTCTTGCATAGCGATTCCCAATCACGGCTGCAACACGATATATTTTTTATTTCTTCTGGCGTAAAATGTATAAAAATTGGCAATATCTGTCAAAACAATTCACCCACTCTCCGACATACTGTCAATATCTCCAGAAAAAAGAATAAAAGTAAATGAACGCTATAGTAAAATCCACCATACAACCTGTGGTCCGTAGCAATCTTGATTTCAAGCTTGATGAAATTCCACGTTACTGGTTTGGCGGTGATCCTTTTCTGACCCGCATGTTTGATGCGCTCAGCCTGACCTTTCCAGATGGCGAGCGCTATTTTATTCTGAGTGTGCGACTGTTTCGCGACCAAATCAAAGACCCCAAGCTACAGCAGCGTGTAGCCGATTTTATTCGTCAGGAAGCGCAGCATGGTATTGCACATGACCAAATGAATGATCTGATGCGTGAGCAAGGGATGCCGGTTGACCAGTTTATTAGCCGCTTGAATAGTATGATGAACAGAGATCTCAAGTACCGTTCACCACATTACAATATTGCCGTCACTGCTGCTGCAGAACACTTAACCGCCTTAATGGCAGAAACGTTTTATGCCCATAAGCAGACACTGGCTGCAGCACATCCTTATGTGCGCGCTCTTTTCGCTTGGCATGCCATTGAGGAAATGGAACACCGTGATGTGGCCTTCGATGTGATGAAAGAGGTCGCCAAAACACCCGAATTAACCCGTAAAGCGGCCCTGCCGTTTATCACGGTGGTGATGTTCGGTTTTACCCTCTACCGCGCAAATATCATGTTGAAATATGATGGTTTTAACCGACTACAGCGCTGGCAAATGAACCTCAAAGGCCTGCCGTGGTTCTTTGGTAGAAAAGGGGTGCTAACACGCATGGGCAAGCAATATCGTGACTGGTTTAAAGCTGACTTCCATCCAAGCCAACACCCAGTCATTGCGCAATACGAAGTCTGGGTCAAAACTCTGGAGGAAACCAATAATCCAATTCTGGCAGGTGAAGCATTCTGGCAGGCCGCACAAGCTTAAGTGCTCAGCAAAGATAGGCCAGCAGATTGTAAAAAGTCTTCACGCTTGAATTATGCCAGTCCCTAAACAATATGGACTGGCATTTTTATCAGGTAACTGGAGGTAAAAAATAAGGTGTCTATTTCTAAACACCGAAACTGACTCATATTCTGAATAGGATAGGAAAGACTCTTTAAGGAGGCAGGTATTAAAAAAAGCTTACCACTTCGCATAGTGCTGCTCTAAAAGCCCATATTCATTTAACAGAATAATTTCCTGATCACCTTGCTGAATGGTGCCACAGATTTTGGCCTGCCACTGACTGAACTGACTACCGACCAAACGCAGATTCAGATTCTCATAACGACGCCAGCCGGTTTTAACTGTCAGATTTAAACGTTGATCCAGCGACTGAATACTCCACTGGTTTTCATTTTCCTGCTGAAACAGCACATCTGCGAGTGGATAAATCTTTCCATTCACCCATAAACAGTTTTCATTGCCAAAACTTTCATTGACACCAGATGCCAGATTAATCCCGATCCGGTTTTGATTGGCATCCCTAAAATTACTGGACAGCCAGAACCATGCCGTTTCAGGGCGCAAAAAGCCGCAAGTATCATCCAGAGAGGCAAAAGTCCGTTCATTAAATTGCAGGGTTTGGCCCTGCTTGTTGACGAAATACCCTTCACATGCCAGCGTGGTCAATTTTTGGGTATAGGTCCAGCCATTAATTCCGGTCGGACTGCACATACTCAGTGGCTCTGTTCCTGCACAGAAGATGCGGGCCGAAAGTTTGATTTCTCCATATTTGGTAACGTTGATATAACGCACCCCGTTGCTATGCTGAATCTCGATCTGAAAAGGTGACTTATTAAAATAACTATGATTAAACAGCGGCTGCTCATCCAGTACCGTATGCCGTGCCAGAAAATTAATCGCCTTCCATTCCTGTACATCATTGGTGAGATGATTATAGATATAGACAAAACTATGCCCAGCCCATGCGATATCGGCAATCGCCAGACCAATCGTATAGTGCTCGTGCTGAATACTACAAAACTTGAATTTTTTATACTTTAAATGTTTACGCCAACCCGAAACCGTATTTCCATAAGGGGTTCTGTAGCGATAGGCATCATAATCAATGCTTTTGGGAATTTCCTTAAAACGTCCGTAACGCGGTTGTCCATTTGCCTGAATTAAATCCATTTAAGACATTCCATCTTATTCAGAAACGATATTTTTAATCGTATTATGCCCATTATTAAGATTTGATAAAGCGTTTTTTGCTACCACTCGTCGAGATCTGCTACATCACCCTCTGTTTATCATTTCATCCATTTAAATCGACAGATAGGTATTTTCCCAGCGATTAGGCTTAAACTCACCCTCGACCAGCTGGATATAACGGCCATAGACATGCTCGATGGCAATGCAGTCATCTATATCTAGCACTCGATCAGTATGCTGTTTTTGCCAGTGCCGTGCAAAATGGGCTTTACCCCGCTGCTTGGCGACCATGGCATTTTGTGCGACCACCAGCACATAACGATGCAGCTCGCCAAATTCATGTGCATCATAGCCTCCCAAATTAATAAGCCAGAGTTTTTCATTCGCCTGATTCGGTGCGGCATCCGTAAATTGAATCTGGTAGGGCTTTCCTGCAAACTCTACGCCATGAATCTGCGCCCAGGCATCTATATGTAAACCTTGCTGTTCGCCAAACCAGGCATTTTTCAGTTGCGGATAGGTTTCTTCCAGACTTCCCCCCACCGCCAGAACCACATCATGGACTTCTGTATTTGCCCGCACATGACGGCCTCCAAGCATGACAATAAATAGACTGGACATCACACGCTCCTTGGTAAATATTTCACCTAGACACTATATTTATCTGTCCCGAGACCAGAGTTGCACTGAAGGGAGCAGGATAAAACCCATCATTTTAATTTGCTTGCTTAATGTGCCATTCAAGGGTTTTCTGGGGGCAAATTAAACCAGAGCTCTTCATTAAAAGAGTTTCCCATTTGTCCCCTATAAAAAAAGATGCCTTAGCATCCTTTTTTAAAATCTTGTTAAAGGCCAGTCAACAAGACAATGGCAACTTGATTCATAATCATTTCAATAATGATCAAGGCCAGAATCGCCATAATTGGAGACAGGTCAATCATGCCCATATTCGGCATAATACGGCGAAATGGTGCCAGAATCGGTTCAGCCAGTTCCTGCACTACCTCAATATAAGGAGAACGCGATTGGGTAAACATGACCACCCAGCTTAAAATAATGGCTGCAAAAATCAGATAACGACAGAAACGGATCAGATCCTGAATCATCGTGACAAAAGTCAAAATCAGCAGATGTACAGGGCCATTCGGCATCCCTCCGGACAAATACATCATGCCAAAAATCTTGAGTAGATATAACACCACCAGCAAGGCCAAAGCTGCCGTATTGACCCGGCCTTTGGCCAGGGTCGGAAAGATACGACCGAATACATCTACAATTTTTGTCGCCTTGACAGTTGAAAGTACTACCGGATTATAGGGACTGATGACAGCCAGTTGCATTAAAAAGCGGAAGAATACGAGCAAAATCGCGACGTTAATGATAATGCCAAAAATTAGCGCAGAATTTGCACCCATACTTGAACGTTCCTAAAAATTAAACTGAAGATTGATTACTTTCACTAAGTTCTTGTGCAAGTTCTTGGCTACGTTTTTGTGCAGCCGCCAAAGCTGCCTGAATATTCTGCGAGATTTGCGCACGGTCAAAAACCTCCAGCGCTGCCTGCGTTGTCCCATTAGGAGAAGTTACATTTTTACGCAGTTCAGCGGGTGTATTAGAGCTGGTAATGGCCATCTGCGCTGCACCTAATGCAGTCTGCAAAGTTAGAGCAGTAGCAGTCTTCTCATCCAGACCTAAATTTTTGCCCGCACGGATCATGCTTTCCATCATATAGAAAAAATAGGCAGGTCCCGAACCGGATACAGCTGTCACTGCATCAATCTGTGCCTCTGAGTTTACCCAAATTGTCAGACCAGTAGAAGCGAGAACTTGACTGGCCAGCTCTCGGTCAGTTGCCTCGACATTGTCATGGGCATATAGTCCATGTGCGCCGGTTTGCACCAGCGCCGGAGTATTTGGCATCACCCGTACAATACGTTCCGCCCCCAATAGTCGCGACAAAGTCGCAATTTCTGCACCTGCGACAATAGAAATAATCAGCTTGTCACTCACCAATCCTTTCAAGGGTAGCAGTACGCTAGCCAGCACCTGAGGTTTAACTGCAAACACGACAATATCCGCATCTTTGATCGCAGCCTGGTTATCATCAGTCACATGTATATCTTTTTCTGCCAGCAGCGTACGGACTTTTTCAACCGGATCAGCCACTGTAATACGTGTTGCTGCCAATCCTCGTGAAATCAGGCCGCCAATTAAAGCCTGCGCCATATTACCGCCACCGATAAAACAGATATTACAATTTAAAGCTGCACTCATGTTCAATGCTCGTCGTTGAGTTCTAATGTCGAAGAAACCAAAATAGGTAGCCACCCCCCTGCTGTACAATATGCAGATTGAGCCAACCAGAATCCCTGAGGTGTAAACACGCCTAGCATAACATTATCTGTGCTTAATATTTGAATCGTATGTCGTGTCCAGGGAAATATTTGCGCTTCCTGAATGGCTTTCTTTAAGGGCCAGTTACCTACACGTCCATGCAAATGGATTTTTTCACCGCCTTGTCTTCGTGTCAGTTTCAGCCGCCGATTCAGTAAATCTCTGGATAAACCCACAGTTGCCTGCTGAATTTTAAAGCTTCCTGAAGGCAGTCGCACATTGGCAGCCAAGTTCAACTGCAGGACTTGCTCAACGGGAATAGCATTTCGATCTGCCTGATAAACAGCAGCTGTTAAGCGATAGAGCTGTTGCTGATAACGCACATAATAATAGCCTTGCCAATGCAGTGCAGCCTGAGCATCCAGTTTTGCAGCAATAACTTCACGCTGCAAACGTTCCACCATATCAAAGGCAGGACGATATTGTGCTGTGCCTTTCATCCAGATCGACAAGAGCTGGCGTTGTCGTGCTTTAGATAATTGATTCAACCGGGTTAAATCAAGCCTTGCTGCAGTGCCGCAAGATTTCAAATCCTGCTGCACAATTTCCTGCAAAATATCCTGTGTATCCTGCATTAGTACGGCACTACGCGCCAAAGCATTCTGCATTTTAGGATAACGTTCTGTCAGCACTGGCCATAACTGCTCACGTGCCCAAGCACGATCATAGTGAATATCCTGATTGGTCGGATCTTCAATATTCTGGATATTTAAATCCATAGCCCACTGACAAATCTGCTCACGGGAGATATCTAGCAATGGCCGCCAGATGGTTAGATTTTCTCGCTGATCTACCGGTTTCATAGCGGCCAGACCATCAATTCCTGCACCAGAGAGCAGGCGCAGCATCAAGGTTTCTGCCTGATCCTGCTGATGATGGGCCAATACCAGAATTTCATTGACTTGCAGATGTTGTGCATAAGCCTGATAACGAGCCTGACGAGCCTGAAGCTCAAGATTTCCACTCAGGACCTGAACCGGCTGGACGATGCAGGGAATATGCCGCTGCTGACATTGCTGCTGGACGAAAGTTCCCCACCCTGCACTCATGTGCTGCAATTGATGATCCACATAAATGGCACGCACTTTTTCGGGACAGAAAAAAAACATCAGATGCAGCAGCAGCATAGAATCTACGCCACCACTGCATCCGATTAGAAATTTTTTTTCTGCAGGAAATTCCTGCAGTTGCTTTAAGAAACCAGACCTAAATTGTCGCTGCCAAACTTCATTAAACGTTGGTAACGTGCTTCGCATCGCTCTTGTGCTTCCATCGGTTGCAATTCATTTAAAGCTTCTTTCAGGACAGCTTTCAGGCTGTTCATGACCTGATCCGGATTTAAATGAGCGCCCTCACCTTCATCCACGACATATTCCACAATCCCCATTTTCTGCAGCTTGTCTGCTGTCAGGGCCAGCGCTTCACTCGCTACCTCTGCTTTCTCTGCAGTTTTCCACAAAATAGATGCACAGCCTTCTGGCGAAATCACAGAATAGATACTATGAGACAGCATAATGACCCGATCCGCGACACCAATACCCAGTGCGCCACCCGAACCACCTTCACCCAGTACCGTAGCAATTACAGGCACTTTCAAATTAGAGAGTTGAGCAAGGCTGGTGGCAATTGCTTCAGCCTGACCACGTTCTTCTGCCCCTACCCCCGGATAAGCGCCCATGGTATCAATAAAGGTAAAGACCGGCAGATTAAAACGTTCCGCCATGTCTAGTAAACGCTGGGCCTTGCGGTAACCTTCCGGGTTACTCATGCCGAAATTATGCTGTAGTTTTTCACGGGTACTGCGACCGCGATGCTGACCGACAATCATCACGGGCTGCCCATCAAAGCGAGCTAGACCGCCAATCATGGCACCATCATCACCATATAAACGGTCACCATGTAAAGCATCAAATTCAGTGAATATTTCACCAACATAATCCAGAAATTGTGGACGTTCCGGATGACGGGCGATCTGCACTGTCTTCCATGCTTTTGATGGGGTAGCTTTATTTCTCATAGGTTAACCGTTTTTCATCCCTATAAAGGTATTAATTAACAAACTGTTCAGACTGAATCGAGAGATCAATGTCCCAATTTTTAAACTGCAGCTGTTCATCATGCAGCTCAGCGATTAGCAATGGCCACTGTTTGGCATCACCGGAAATACTGAGCTGCCATTGTTGCGTATTTTTTGCCTTGAGTTCAATGGCAGGAAGCATCTCATCACTGCGGCTGTGATTGACCAAAACCGCCAGACGAAGCAGCAAACACAAGTATAAAAGTTTAGATCCGCCCACTTTCATCACATCAATCTTGGCATCAGTGCGCAATTTGCGACGATGGTGCGCGACTAAATGTGACAAATAGTTCTGGTCGATTTGGGAAAAACCGGCAATGTCGGAGTGCTGCAACAAATAGGCACCATGACGCTGATAACCACTATGGCTGATTGCCAGACCAATTTCATGCAAATAGGCAGCCCGGCGCAACAGGTCACTGTCATCACTGTTCAGTCCAAGCTGTTCAGCCATATCATCAAACATTTTTTGTGCAGTTTGCACTACACGCTCTGCCTGTTTGCTGTCGGCACTATAACGTCCAATCAGGGCATGTACCGAACGGTCTCGAATATCTTCATGCTTAAAACGGCCCAACAGGTCATACATGACCCCTTCACGTAATGCACCATCAGAATAGGTTAGATAACGAACATTCAGGACATCAAAAACGGCATAAAGAATAGCAATACCTGCCGGCAGAACTGCACGGCGATCCTCTTTAAGTCCTTCAAATTCCATTTCAGAGACATGTTTGTATTTCAGCAGCTTGTCTTTCAGTTTTTCTAGACCTTCGCGGGTAAGCTGTTCCTTATCATTGCTCCAGCCCATGTTCACACAGATCTGGCGACAGGCTTTAATCGTACCGCTTGAGCCAACTACCGCATCCCAACCTGCTGCCTTATAGGTATTGGCAATACCAGAAATTTCTTTACGTGCTGCAGTGACCGCCTTATCAAAAGCCTTGCTACTGATTTGACCTTCAGGGAAATAAGCTTTGGTAAAAGCCACACACCCCATTTGCACCGACTCTGTATGAATCGGCTCAAATTCCTCACCAATAATCAGTTCGGTTGAACCACCACCAATATCCACCACCAGGCGGCGACCTGAATTTTCCATGGTGTGTGACACACCCAGATAAATGAGACGAGCTTCTTCTCGCCCTGCAATAATTTCTATCGGCTTAGGCAGAATTTCAGCCGCTTTTTGAATAAATTCATCCCCGTTTTTAGCCTGGCGTAGCGCATTGGTTGCCACGATTCTTAAACGGTTGGGCTGCACGGCCCCCAAACGTCCCACAAAACGTGCCAGACATGCCAGACCGCGCTGCTGTGCTGCCTCAGTTAAATTCTTATTTTCATCCAGCCCTGCAGCCAGCTGAACCTTTTCTGACATTGATACGACTTTTTTAACTTCGCCATGATCCACACGGGCAATCGCCAAATGAAAGCTGTTTGATCCCATATCGATGGCTGCAAGTAGCTCTTCATCAATCAAAAAATCAGACATTTCAGAAATCAACCTTTTACAAATTGTGCCTAGAGTAATTCACAACCATGCAATTTAAAAGCCATTTAACAGCACAATTTCGCGTAATTATTTTTTCATTTATATGTCAATTGCATGACACGATGATGACTATCGTCATCATCCATTGGACAAAACACGATTTAAGCTTCAAAATTTACAGATTCCCCTACATTGTTAAAGAAGGCTATGTAATACTAAGAAATATAGTCATCTTTAAAAATTATTTCTGGAGCCTTTCATGTCTGGCAACATTGTAAATACTACTGACGCAAACTTCGAAGCAGACGTTCTTCAATCGGATATTCCTGTACTAGTAGACTTCTGGGCAGGCTGGTGTGCACCATGTAAAGCCATTGCCCCTGTACTTGAAGTCCTTGCAGATGAATACCAAGGCAAAGTAAAAATTGTCAAAGTAGATGTGACGGCTTGCGAACAAACTGCAGTAAATTTCAATATCCGCAACATTCCTGCATTGCTGATGTTTAAAGGCGGTAAAGTGATTGCGACTCAAGTAGGTGCAGCACCAAAATCAAAATTGACTGCGTTTATTGATGAAAATATCTAAGCATATCCAATTCAAATTAAAATACGCGACAAATCGCCGCGTATTTTTTTCGACTATAAATTGACAAAAAGCGGTTTCTCTCTTATATTTCTAACTCAAGAGATAAAGGATGCTAAATCCTGCCAATTTCTTAAAAGATACATTACATAAGATGCCGCTCGGCAATAGAAATTGTTTTTCACGTTTCTCTTTCAAACAATCAAACAGATCTCTGAATTGTTCTTCTACAAATTCAATTACTTTCGTTTGAATGCTTGTATGCGGCCAAATCTTACTCCCTTTCTAACCTGTACCTCAGAACTTTGATTCTATCTGACTACCTATGAATTTAACCGAACTCAAGAAAAAACCGATTGGCGAACTCATCAAGATTGCCGAGTTTATGGGCCTTGAAGGTATGGCGCGTAACCGCAAGCAAGACATTATTTTTGCCATCTTAAAACGTCATGCAATGAATGGCGAAGAGATTTTTGGTGATGGCGTTCTAGAAATTTTGTCAGATGGATTTGGCTTCTTACGCTCTGCCGCAGGCTCTTATCTGGCAGGTCCTGACGATATTTATGTCAGCCCTTCACAAATCCGTCGTTTTAACCTGCGTACTGGCGATACTATTACCGGCACAATTCGTCCGCCTAAAGAAGGTGAACGTTATTTTGCTCTGCTCAAAGTCAACCAGATTAACTACGATACGCCAGAAAACTCGCGTAATAAGATCCTATTTGAAAACCTGACCCCACTTTTTCCAACTGAACAGCTGATCATGGAACTAGGCAATGGTACAACTGAAGATTTGACTGCACGTGTAGTCGATCTGGTTGCACCGATTGGTAAAGGTCAACGTTCGATTATTGTAGCGCCGCCAAAAGCGGGTAAAACCATGCTGCTACAAAATATCGCCCAGTCTATTATCCGCAATAACCCGGAAGTTTTCCTGATTGTACTTTTGATTGACGAACGTCCTGAAGAAGTTACTGAAATGGAACGTACTGTTCGCGGTGAAGTGGTGGCTTCAACCTTTGACGAATCACCGGCCCGTCACGTTCAGGTAGCCGAAATGGTCATTGAAAAAGCCAAACGTCTGGTTGAACATAAAAAAGATGTCGTCATTCTGCTTGACTCAATCACACGTCTGGCGCGTGCTTATAACACTGTGATTCCTTCCTCTGGTAAGGTGCTCACAGGTGGTGTTGATGCTCACGCGCTGGAGCGTCCAAAGCGTTTCTTTGGGGCGGCACGTAATATCGAAGAAGGCGGTTCATTGACTATCATCTCGACTGCGCTGATTGAAACCGGTAGCAAGATGGATGAAGTGATTTACGAGGAATTTAAAGGTACAGGCAACCAAGAAATTACCCTGGATCGCCGTATTGCAGAAAAACGTGTATTCCCTGCCATGAATATCAAGAAATCAGGCACGCGTCGTGAAGAGCGCCTGATGTCCGAAGATAATCTGCGTAAAGTCTGGATTCTGCGTAAATTACTCCACACTCAGGATGAACTGGTAGCCATGGAATTCTTACTGGATCGGATGAAAGAAACCAAGACCAATGATGAGTTCTTTGACCAGATGAAACGTAAAGCATCTAATTAATATTAATCATCACATAAAAGGCCACCTATTAGGTGGCCTTTTTTGGTTGACAAGCCTTACACTTTGAAACAATATGCATGAAATCATGTAAACTTATTTTTAAGGTTTTGATTAATAAAATAAATAAAACAAAGTAATCAGAAACTTAAAAAATGTAACCTGCCTTTCTCCAATCCTAATCTTTCAATTAATTGTTATTTTCTGTTAAAAAACTCTTCATTTTTATCATTTTTCTACATTTTTAACGGTTTAGCCAGTAGCAATTCAAAATCCACGGTGATAGCATATTTACAGACCAGTTAGACTGCTCCTGCGTTGTTAGTCCCTGACAAAATTAGGAATAATAAAAGCATATTACAGCCTAACTCCGGTTTTTTTTAATCTCATTTTTTTAGAGAGTGATGCCATGTTATTCAAAAAAATCGCTATTGCTGCTGCAGTTGCTACTACTTTAGCTTTCGTTGGTTGTGCTAAAAAAGCTGACGACGCTGCTACTGACGCTAACCAAGCTGCTTCTGAAGCTGTAGAAGCTGCTTCTGAAGCTGAAGCTGCTGCTGATGCTGCTGCTGTAGAAGCTACTTCTGAAGTTGCTACTACTGAAGCTGCTGCTGCTTCTGAAGCTGACGCTGCTGCTGCTGTTGCTGTTGACGCTGCTGCTGACGCAACTGCTGCTTCTGAAGCTGCGGCTCAATAATCATTACGATTATTCAGTACAAAAAAAGAGAGCCATTGGCTCTCTTTTTTTGTGGCTATAAAAATCTAAATTTTTATAGCTTGTTACTCAAAGAAAAAAGCAGATCAATTGATCTGCTCATTCCCTACGCGTTGACGGAATTTCTGTCCGGCGCGGAAGGTAACGACACGGCGTGCAGAAATTGGAATTTCTTCCCCGGTTTTAGGATTACGACCTGGACGTTGACGTTTGTCACGTAACTCAAAGTTCCCAAAACCTGATAATTTGACCTGCTCGCCTGAGATTAGTGCTTGGCTAATCTCATCAAAAAACAACTCGACCATTTGTTTAGCTTCACGACGGTTTAAACTCGTGAGCTCACTTAAATGATCAGCCATTTCTGCTTTTGTTAATGCTGTCATGAAGCCCTCAATGTCGCTTGATAAGTGTTTTCCAACACTTGAAGGATATTATCCATACCTGATTTAATTTCAGCATCTTCCAGTGTACGGCTTGGATGCTGCCAGAGAAGTGCAAATGCCAGTGAGCGTTTCCCTTCCTCTACTCCTTGTCCAGTATACACATCGAATAGCCATGTCGAGTCTAAAAGCTCTCCACCTGTTTTTTCGATAAGTCCCTGAATTTCGCTAACATTAATCTTATCACTAATTAAAAGCGCAATATCACGTCGAACCGACGGAAAACGTGATAATTCTGTAAAATTAGATACATAAGTTTGCAAAACAGCATTTTGATCCAGTTCTGCGACCCAAGTCGTTGTTAAATCCAGTTCATCTTCAAGTGAAGGGTGTAAACGCCCCAAATAACCTATTGATTCATTATTCACGAGAATTTCCGCGGATTGACCAGGATGCAACCAGGCACGTTCAGAACGTACATATTCCACTTTCAAGCGTGCAGCAGCCAGAATTTCTTCTACATCGCCTTTAAAATCGAAGAAATCCATCGCTTGCGGTTTTGCATGCCAGCTTTCCGCAGTGCGTGAACCTGTGGCAATCAGGGCAAAGGTTGGAATCTGCTTAAGATCATGAATTGAGGCAGCATGTTGATAGTCAAAGCGTAAACCCAATTCAAAGAAACGGACACGGCTCTGCTGACGGTTGGTATTGTACTGCACACAAGGAATCAGGCTGGAAAGCAGGGTCGAACGCATCACCGCCAAATCACTAGAGATTGGGTTGGCTAATGCCAATGGATTAACCGCAGGATTTAACTGCTTTTCAAGCTTCAAATCAGCAAAGCTAAAACTGATCGCTTCTTGATAACCCAAAGTCACCGCTGTCTGACGCAATTGTGCGGTTTCAAACTGATCCTGATATTTTGCAAGTTTGGCTTCAAGTACTGGCAAGCTGATCTGAATATTGTCATAGCCGTGAATACGCGCCACTTCTTCAATCAGGTCTTGATAAATCGCCATATCATAACGGTGTGATGGCGGAACAACGGACCATTGCCCTTCTGCCTTGACTGTCACCTCACAGCCCAGACGCATTAATGCATCGCGAATAAAGCCAGACTCAATACTATAACCCAGCAATTGGTCTACTTGTGCCTGTTCAAGTTCAATCGCTTCGCGCGTTGGCAATGCTGCTGGATTTTCAGCCACAACAATTGGTCCAAATTCACCGCCAGCCAGTTCAGCAATCAATTGTGAAGCACGGTGCATAGCCAGCATTGGCAGTTCAAAATCGACCCCACGCTCATAACGCTGCGAGGCATCTGTATGCAGACCAAAACGGCGCGCACGCCCAGCAATATACAGCGGAGCAAAGAAGGCTGATTCCAGGAAAATTTCTGTTGTTTCATCGGTAACTGATGAAGACAAGCCTCCCATAATACCAGCAATGGCCAATGCTTTTTCATCATCTGCAATCACCATGACATCATCTTGCAGCTCGACGTCCTGTTCATTTAGCAACACAAGTTTTTCACCTGCTGTTGCCTGACGAACCTGGACAGAACCCTGAACTTTACCGCCATCAAAAGCATGAAGAGGTTGACCCAACTCCATCAGGACATAGTTGGTAATATCCACCAGAATGCTGTGCTGACGAATGCCTGAACGCACCAGAGCACGCTCCATCCATTCTGGTGTCGGCGCTTTGGTATTTACATTCTTGATCACACGACCCAAGTAACGTGGGCAACCTTCAGTTGAGACAACGACTTTCTTCTCATCATTAATCGTTGCAGCAACCTCCTTGATTTCCGGTACAGTTACTGGCAGCTGGTTGATGACCCCGATTTCACGCGCAATACCACGAATGCTAAAACAGTCGCCCCGGTTTGGCGTGATACTGATGTCAATCACATGGTCATCCAGATCCAGATATTCACGGATATTGACACCGACAGGAGCATCATCCGGTAATTCTAAAAGACCGTCAATTTTATCTTCCAGATCAATTTCAGAAGCACCACATAGCATACCTTGTGATTCAACACCGCGCAGTTTGCCTTTTTTAATCTTGAAATCGCCTGGTAAAACCGCACCGATGGTTGCCACCGGCGCTTTCATGCCTGCGCGGACGTTGGGCGCACCGCATACGATTTGTAACGGTTCCCCCGAACCAATATTTACTGTTGTTACTCGCAGGCGATCGGCATCAGGATGCTGTTCTACTGTTAAAACCTCACCCACCACTACGCCTGTAAATGGTTTTGCTGCTGGAGCCAGCTCATCGACTTCCAGACCGAGCATTGTCAGTTGGTCAGATAATTTTTCGCTGTCGATGGCTGGGTTAACCCATGTGCGCAGCCAATTTTCGCTAATTTTCATTGATATAAAACCTGTAATTCAAATCTCTAGAATCCCCCTCTACCCCCCATTTTCCAAAGGGGGAGAACTCCATCTATTTCGCGGATTCCCTCTTTTAAAAGGAGAGGTTAGGAGAGGATTATTAAAAAGTTTTAAGCAAACTGGCGTAAAAAACGCACATCATTTTGATAGAACATACGCAAGTCATTAATGCCATAACGTAGCATGGCAAAACGCTCTACCCCCAAACCAAATGCAAAACCTTTGTATTGTTCCGGATCAATGCCTGCTGCACGCAGTACATTTGGATGCACCATTCCGCAGCCTAGTACTTCCAGCCATTTGCCGCGCTCATCCATAATGTCCACTTCAGCACTTGGCTCAGTGAATGGGAAATAAGACGGACGGAAACGTACTGTTAAATCTTTTTCAAAGAATTCATTCAGTAGATTGACTAGCAAACCTTTCAGTTCAGCAAAGCTGGTATTTTCCGCAACGTATAACCCTTCGATCTGATGGAACATCGGTGAATGCGTCTGGTCCGAGTCACAGCGATATACCCGCCCTGGACAGACAATACGGATCGGCGGTTGCTGGGTTTCCATGGTACGGATCTGCACGCCAGACGTATGGGTACGCAGCAGGTGGTTGACATCAAAATAGAAGGTATCGTGCATGGCACGTGCAGGGTGATGTCCCGGGATATTCAGGGCTTCAAAGTTATGATAGTCATCTTCAACTTCAGGACCTGTTGCCACGGTAAAACCGGCTTTGGTAAAGAACTGGCAAATACGTTCCTGAACCTGGGTCACCGGATGGATACTGCCCACCTGCTGACCGCGGCCTGGCAACGTAATATCAATTGTTTCACTCGCCAGCTTTTGTTCTAATGCGGCTTGATGCAGTTCAGCCTGACGTGCGGTCAAAGCACTGGTAATTGCTTCACGGACTGCATGAATTTGTGCGCCGAACGCTTTACGCTGTTCAGGATCCATTTTACCCAGCGACTTAGATTGTTCCGCGAGCTGGCTTTTTTTCCCTGTAAATTGCACTCGGGCTTGATCAAGTGCAGCAAGGTCTTGAGCTGCTGCAATCGCAGCGAGCGCTTCAGTGGTCAGGGCTTCCAGTGACATAGTAACTCTCAAAGCAACAGGTTAAAAAATTATTTTAAAAAACCCCATATTCTAACAGTTTTTAAAGACTTTGATGAAGAGACCTGTACAGGAAAATTAGATTGGCAGGATCAAATATAAAAAGTATAAGATATAAACAATATCAAAGAGATCAAATCACTATGGCACTCGATCAAATTTGGAAACAGCAACTGACCCTTGTGACTTATGGTAACGAGTTTCTGACTCAGGATCTTGGCTTTAGCCAGTGGCTGAATCACTCCATTTTTAATCAGCACCATTTGACTTTTCGTGACCTGCTTTCACAGCATCTCTTGGCCCAACACTTTCAGATCTGGCTGGAAGGCTTAAAAAAACAGGGGGTTCACCGCTTGAGCCTGCACTCCTCACATTTACTGGAAGATGAAAAGAACCCCAATGCCAATGTCGAACTGGTGCCTTTCGCGCATGTGATTATCAGCCATGGAAAGCAGGAGAAAATGGCCTGGATGATTGGGAAGGAACTGGCAGAATGGTATAGCGCAGATAATGACTATGAAGCCCCTCCTGCTCAGCAGTCTCCTTTACGGCATGAAACTTTCTGGGGTTATCAGTTAAATTCTAAATTGGCCAAACGTATTAATGCCGATCTGGAGGCGCCAAACTGGGATGATATTCAGACTTATACCGAACAGGAGCTGTTTCAAAATAGATGGGCCCAAGGTTTTACAGAGCCGACTTATAGCTCTTTGCCTTATTATGGCAGCATCCCGGCGTTGCAAGCTGATTCAAACACCCATCTAGCTTTAATCCCGACCAATTACTCAGCAGATTATGTCCATCAGACCCTTTATCGTCTAGAAGCCTTAAGTGATTTTATTGATAGCCAGATTCAGCATCCTTATCATGCGGAGGGAGAGATTTTAAGCCCTGAACAGCAACTGGATTTACGCCATTTCTCGCAAAAGATTGATGATTTAACTGCAAAATTTATTGTTAAAGTGGCGAATCACTACAAGACGGCTCAACTGAGCAGCAAAGCGACTCCTGATCCATTCGCTGGCATGACGACGGACAAACATGTATCGGCAAGTTCTAAGGCACACAAACCGCAAGACCCAGGCAAGTCCAGTGCGACCAATGTATTAACTTTAATTATTATCACCGTGATTATCTGTCTGATTGGCTACTATTTTGGCCTGTAGTTTTGTTGATAGGGCTGCTATTCAACTCTGTTTTGTGCATTAAATTGTATCTTCAACTGTCGTGTTCCTTTAATGCAGAGCGGCCTAACATCTGTGAATTAAAACAGATTTATAGAACGAGATGACAATTTAAAGGATGTTGGTGTCACATCTGCGATAACACAGAAGTACCCAGCTGAGCTAAAAAATCATCAATCTCTTTTGACTTTTTACAGGTATCCACCGGCTATGCCGAGATTCGGGTAGATTCTTCATCTGCACATATTTTTCCCGGTTTTTGCGGTGTGTACCAAGCATCCAGCAGACCATCGAATGCTATCCAAACAACTGCGGCAGACTTTCCTGATTACTCGAATTAGACCATAACTCCTGTTGATGCCATGCCCGATGAAATACATGCTTAACAGAACAGTATAAATTTACTGAAAAGGGCAAATCCAGCCAAAATAGGTTATTCAGCTCAATATAATACAAACCGAGTTTATATACCAAAGCCCTGAAAAAAATGATTTTCCCTGTAGCAGAGGTAGCAACAGCATTAATTTTATTCATTTCAGCCATCATTTACAGTATGGCTCTCAAGTCATCTGATCAATGCATATCAGTTAAAGCCGCTGCACGTGCTTAGTCACTAATACATGAAATGGCTGTCTCTACTCTGATTAATCTTTAGTCCTCGTCATAATCCAGCTCATCTTCAGCAAGGTTAATAAAGTCGGGTACTGGGGTTATATTAAATTGGACCGCCTGAATGGTTTCCTGCTGCAATAATTGGGCTTTTGCCACTCGATGCATTCCATCCATCACCCTCCCTGCTGCGCATAAAATAATGGGATAACTTAAATCAGCTTCTTGAATCAACTGAATATGTTCAATAATTTGCTGCGTGGTAGGATGAGTTTCAGGAAACCAATAGGCCTCATTCAGCTCTTGAATAGCTGCCACTGGAATCTGTTTAATCTGTAAGCTTTGGCTCAGCTTGACCAAACGATGCACATCCCAAATATGAGTATCATCGCCCACTTGTCTAAAATGATATTGTTGACGCATTCCAACCCTCCCGAATGAAGGTAAAATCAGATTTTGAACTTTTAATAATTTTATGATTCAACCATATACATAAAGGCACAAAAAAAGACCGCTAAAAGCGGTCTTTTCTTTAAGTCCTAAAGACTTATGCAGCTAATGCATCTTTAGCTTTAGAAGCCAAAGCAGCAAATGCAACTGCGTCATGCATAGCGATGTCAGCAAGTACGCGACGGTCGATAATCACTTGAGCTTTTTTCAAGCCAGCGATCATACGGCTGTATGACAAACCATTTTGACGAGCACCAGCGTTGATACGCGCAATCCATAGAGCACGGAATTGACGTTTCTTCTGACGACGGTCACGGTAAGCGTATTGACCTGCTTTGATTACCGCTTGGAACGCTACGCGATATACGCGTGAACGAGCGCCGTAGTAACCTTTAGCACGAGCAAGAATTTTTTTATGACGGCGATGAGCCTGTACACCACGTTTTACACGAGCCATTTATAATCTCCTTAGATGTATGGGCACATACGACGAACTGAAGCAACGTCACTTACGTGAACCATTACACAGCCGCGCAATTGACGGATACGTTTAGCAGATTTTTTGGTCAAAATGTGGCGTTTGAACGCTTGTTTACGCTTGAAACCGTTTGCAGTCGCTTTGAAACGTTTAGCTGCACCACGGCGAGTTTTTAACTTAGCCATAACAACCTCTTTAAACACCTGTTCGGCACGTCTGCACCATTGCAACAACGACCTGCAGGTAAGGGAGCGCACATTCTAATGCATCTTTGCTTAAAACAAAAGCACTAGTCCTTTTTTCTGAAGGAAATTGCAAAACTAACATTTTGCAGCAAGGGATTAAATTACGAAATTGACAAACCTGGCCATACTAATCATTGTATTCAACTGAACCCAACTCCAAGAGCCGTTTGCAGTCGACCTCATCAAAGCTAAAGAAAAATAAGATTTTTATGTTTAATGCTTGCTCGTGTTGCCATTTCAGGAAATACTGCGCTGCAAGACTCATCGCCTTGTACTTTGCCTGATTTAAGACTCAAACTTATGAAACCTATCCTGTGTGTAATGCTATTCACTGCCCCTTTTGCCACGGCTTATAGCGCAACAATAAAAAACGTCAATCAATTACCCACACAATCCATTGATGTACAGCCTGCTCACCTGACCACACGTATTGAATGGAGCAAGTTTCCTCAACCTATTTATAATAATGATGAACTCAAAGGCCAGGATCGCTCTGCCATCGTCCGCATCTATGTCAATGAGCAGGGACAAATAGAACAAGCCTCGATCCAGGAAAGCACCGGTTTTACCCAGCTTGATCAACGCCTGCTTCAGGCTGTAAAAGTAGCCAAAGCCAACCCACATATTGAAAATAAAACCACCCTGCCGCTGATTGGCTATCAGGTATTTAGCCTCAAACTAAAAGATGAGACTCAGACTGACTGTGAATATAGCTTTAACTCTAGTCATTGGCAGGCACAACAGCAAGGGCAGAAAACCCCTTTTCAATATCTGAGGCAGCCTCAGCTTGATCTTCATCCCGAGCAGCTGCATGGGCATGACCGCAAAGTTAAATTTAAAATGAAGCTCAATCGCGACGGTCAGGTCAAAAGCATTAAGATCAGACAAGGTTCGGGACGTTATGAAGTCGACCAGCAAGTGATCGCTGCCCTAAAAGGCACTGAAATCCGTAGTAAACGCCTTGCCAGCACCTTATGGCTGTATAAACCGTCCAGCCTTAAAGATGAAATTGAATTTAAACTCGATGAATGTCATTAAAAAAGAGGCGAACGCCTCTTTTTTTACCACATACTAAAAGCCCAATAGAGAAATAGATAACGTCCGGTCTTGGCCAGGCTGACCATCCATAAAAAACGGCCAAAATTTTCCTTAAGCAAACCTGCGATCAGGGTAATCGGATCACCAATAATGGGCACCCAGCTAAAAAGTAGCGACCAATAACCATATTTCTGGTAAGTGCGTTGCGCTTTCAGCATCTGCTGCTCTGAAACAGGAAACCACTTTTTATGTTTATACTGTTCTACCCGCATACCTAAATACCAGTTCACACAAGAACCCAGAATATTTCCAAGGCTCGCCACCAGTATCAATAAGGCTGCATGATGATGTTCCTGCCAGAGCAAGCTCAATAAGACCGCTTCAGATTGCAACGGTAATAGAGTTGCCGCCCCGAATGCGGAAAGAAAGAGTAAAAGGAGCGACATGCCAAACTTAAGGTTTTAAGCCCAGTTTCTTTTTCGCCTTTAAAAACTCCCAGTTTGCCCACAATACAGCGGCCACAATGATCGCCATACGCGCCCAGCCATATCTGTCCGTGATCGGATCAATCGTTGCAGCCAAAATCTGCTGATCTTTGGTATTTAAGAGCGTAATAATATGATCAACATGGAAAATTTCAGCAATATATAGCAACAGACAAGCCGCCACCCCAAAAATAATACTCCAATAAATTCGCGTATTACTTTCAATAATCTTGGTTAAATTCAGAAAAAAATCTTGCATACATCTATCCAATAAAAACCACCGGAAAGGTGGTTTTATGTTTAAGAACTCTAGTTTAGCATAAACCTGCTTCATGCATGGCATCGCCTAAACCTGGATTGCCAAGGCCTTTGCTACCGCAGGACGGGCTTTGATACGTGCAATATATTTTTCGACTTCAGGATAATCGGCCAGATCAATCTGCTGCCACTCATGCCGCAATAACCACGGAAAAATCGCTATATCGGCAATCGAATATTCACCTGCAACATAGTCCTGTCCCAGCAACTGTGTATTCAATACCCCATATAAACGTTTGGATTCATTCACATAACGCTCAGTTGCATAGGCAATTCGCTCAGGTGCAAAACGGCTAAAATGATGATTCTGGCCCAGCATTGGCCCCAGCCCACCCATTTGCCACATCAGCCATTGCTCGACCTGTACCCGTTTTAGCTCATCGTGTGGATAAAATAGCCCGGTTTTACGTCCTAAATACTGTAAAATTGCCCCCGATTCAAAAATTGAAATTGCCTGATGACGGGGACCATCCTGATCCACAATCGCGGGGATTTTATTATTAGGAGAAATCGCCAGAAAATCGGATTGAAACTGGTCATTTTCTAAAATATTAACCGGAATAAGCTGATATTTCAGGCCCATCTCTTCCAGGGCAATAGTAATTTTATGACCATTCGGGGTTGGCCAATAATATAGATCGATCATTCGATTTTATACTCCGTCTACCTGAAGAGCGACTTGTTTGAACAACGCAATAGAGCCATGAAAAAATAGCAAGCCATCACGCTATAAATTATTTTCACTTTAACTTCAGTGTTTTATTATAAATTTATAAAAAAATAAGTGAAAAAATCTTGAAATTTTCCCGCTAAATCACATATTGAATATGCGTAAGGATAAAAGTTTTCTTTCGCTCTGTCGATGATAATCATGACAGATTTGAATTCTTGTTATTAAAACTTTGCTGACCTCAGGAGGTTCTAATTATGAGTAACTTAAATCTTCATCCATTGTTCCGTCGTAGCATTGGCTTTGATCGTTTAAACGATTTTATTGACTACGCGATGCAAAGCGACGCACCCAACTATCCACCTTACAACATTGAAAAACATGGTGAAAATCATTACCGCATTGTAGTGGCGACTGCTGGCTTCAATCAGAACGAACTGGATATTTCAATTGAAAATCGTTTATTAACCATCTCCGGCAAGCCCGAAGCAGTACAAACAGAAAGTACTGAATACCTGCATAAAGGTATTGCCCGTCGCGCCTTTAGGCTGTCATTGCGTTTAGATGAGCATATTGAAGTACAACAAGCCGATTATGAAAATGGTCTGTTGGTGATTGATCTGCAACGTATCATTCCAGAAGAAAAGTTGCCACGACAAATCCCGATCGGCAAAAAGTTACTGCTAGAAAATTCAGAAGATGGGACCGAAAAAACAGTGAATGCGGAATAATGTTTTTATGCAAAGAAAGACTCCAACTGGAGTCTTTCTTTTTTATACATAACAGTCTAGTGGATTCAAAATATGCATAATAAAAAATAGATGAAACCTCAATCTTTCATAAAACAATATCCGGTTGATATTTTGAAATATATGGGCTTATTTTTTTATTCTCTTTCCTGTCTTGGCCACTTTATTTATTTTCTAGATCGGGCGGAGCAACAATAGGACTTGTGCGGAAATCTGACAGCTATTCATTGCGCTTGAGAGACATAAATTCCGCCTCATGTATTTACTCAGCTTTTCTAAACAGTACCGGCATTCGATTGTTCAAATGTTTCAAGACCAGTGGAACTTAAAACCCATCAAGACTCATAAAACCAACATAAAAAAGCCCTGCAATTGCAGGGCTTTTTAGACTCAATGAGTGCTTACTTTTTCTTTTTAGGACCAAGCAGCATACCCATTTGACGGCCTTCCATTTTTGGTGCTTGTTCGACTGTACCGTATTCAGCTACATCTGTTTCAATTTTTTGCAATTGAGCCAGACCTAACTGCTGGTGAGCCATTTCACGACCACGGAAACGCAAGGTAATTTTCACTTTGTTACCATCTTCAAGGAACTTGATGATTGCGCGTAATTTTACGTTGTAATCACCAACATCAGTACCCGGGCGCAGTTTGATTTCTTTCACCTGGACTTGATGCTGTTTTTTCTTCGCTTCTTTCTGCTTTTGCTTTAAATCAAACAAATGCTTGTTGAAGTCCATGATTTTACAAACAGGTGGCTCGGCATTCGCTACGATCTCCACAAGATCAAGCTCAACGCTTTCTGCTGCGCGCAGGGCTTCAGCTAAGCTTACAATCCCTTTTTGCTCACCATTTTCGTCTACAAGACGGACTTCTTTTGCACGAATTTCATCATTCAAGGCAGGACGGTTTGATTTGTTACCACCCTGTTGATTACGGTCAGGCTGTTTAATCGCTGTTACTCCACAATGTACCGGCCGCGTTCGGCTACGGCTGCTTTTACTAGGTCAACGAAAGTATCGATTGACATAGTACCCAAATTTTTCCCTGAGCGGGTACGAACATTTACTGTACCTTCCTCAACTTCACGGTCCCCAAGTACCAGTAAGTATGGAATACGCTCTAAAGTACGTTCACGAATCTTAAAGCCGATTTTCTCATTTCTCAAGTCAGAAATTGCTCGAATTCCGTTTTCTTTAAGTTTCGCGACGACTGACTCACAAGCTTCAGCTTGAGAATCGGTAATATTCATTACACATGCTTGCACAGGTGACAACCAAGGTGGCATCAAACCTGCATAGTGTTCAATGAGTATACCAATAAAACGCTCAAAACTGCCAAGTATTGCACGATGTAACATTACTGGCTGATCTCGGTCGTTATCTTCAGTGACATAAGAGGCGTCAAGGCGCTCTGGCAAGTTAAAGTCACACTGGATCGTACCACATTGCCATACACGACCTAAGCAGTCTTTCAAGGAGAATTCGATCTTCGGACCATAGAATGCCCCTTCACCTGGCTGAAGCTCCCATTCCAGTCCAGCAGCATCTAACGCATCTGCCAGAGATTTTTCGGCCAGATCCCAAAGTGCATCCTCACCCACACGTTTTTCAGGACGCGTGGACAGCTTCATCTGTACGTCTTCAAAACCAAAGTCTTTGTATACATCCAGTGTCAATTTAATAAAGTCTGCAACTTCAGTACCGATTTGCTCTTTGGTACAGAAAATGTGTGCATCATCCTGGGTAAAACCACGAACACGCATAATGCCGTGTAAAGAACCTGATGGCTCGTTACGATGACATGAACCAAACTCTGCCAGACGGATTGGAAGATCACGGTAAGATTTCAGCCCCTGGTTGAATACCTGTACGTGACAAGGACAGTTCATCGGCTTTACAGCATAGTTACGGTTTTCAGAATGCGTGGTAAACATGTTTTCCGCATAGTTGGCCGCATGCCCCGATTTTTCCCACAACGTAAAGTCGACCACTTGCGGAGTACGGATTTCTTCATAACCGTTGTCTTGCTGCACTTTACGCATATACTGTTCAAGCACTTGGTAAATGGTCCAGCCATTTGGATGCCAGAATACCATGCCCGGTGCTTCTTCCTGCATATGGAACAGGTTCAGTGCCTTACCGATTTTACGATGATCACGCTTTTCAGCTTCTTCAATACGCTTGATATAGGCAGCCAGCTGTTTCTTGTCAGCCCATGCGGTACCATAAATCCGTTGCAACTGTTCGTTTTTGGCATCACCGCGCCAGTAAGCGCCTGAAATTTTGGTCAGCTTGAACGATTTTAAGAATTTGGTATTGGGAACGTGCGGACCGCGACACATGTCTAGATAATCTTGATGATAATACAAGCCCATCTGGGTTTCTTCTGGCATGTCTGCAATCAGGCGCAGTTTATACTCTTCGCCACGTGCAGTGAATTCTGCAATCACCTCATCACGCGGTGTCATTTTTTTCACGACATCATAGTCCTGATCGATGAGCTTTTTCATACGCTCTTCAATCGCGGCCATATCATCCAGTGTAAACGGACGTGGCATCCAGATGTCATAGTAGAAACCTTCTTCAATGACCGGCCCAATTACCATCTTCGCTTCCGGGAACAATTGCTTCACTGCATGTCCCACCAAGTGCGCACAAGAGTGGCGGATAATCTCGACACCCTCTTCATCTTTAGGTGTAATGATTTGCAGGGTGGCATCTTCAGTGATCAAATCACACGCATCGACCAGACGGTCATTCACACGACCTGCAACCGTGTTTTTCGCAAGCCCAGGACCGATGCTTTGAGCAACGTCCATCACGGATACGGCTTGATCAAACTGTTTTTGATCGCCATTGGGCAAAGTGATAATTGGCATAGAAAATCCTTAAGGAGTGATGCCCCGTACCATGGAGCATGTCACCGCGAGATTATGATCGAGGCAAAGCCTCAAAAGATAAAAACGGTGGATAAATAAAAAATCATTTGGAATTTTACACGGCTTGGCCACATGATTAAACCTTTTCCCCAATAAAAATAAGATTTAGGGCGAAAATCGCTCCAGCATAGTAAAGACTCCGGCTGATTTTTTTGCTTCAGGATTTTCTTATTCCCGAAAGGTTTCCCATGCAGTCAATCGTCCTTCATGATAGGCATACAGCCAGGCAAACTGCGGAATCACCGCTTCACTTTGCAGGGGCCTTAAAAACACATAATCATCAACGCTTACTGCACAGTGTTTAGGAATCTGGACCATTTCCTGATTGCTGCTACGTCCATACAGGGCATGTGGCTGGCTTTTTTCCGGATAAATATAATCTGCCTGCCAGTAGCCGCCATAAATAAAGGCGGCTTTATATCTATGTGGCAGACGATTCAGCACTTCCAAACCTGGAATCTGACTATAAGGCAATATCTTTAAAATGGGCGCTGCAATCCATAAGGCACAGTGAAAAGCAGACAGCGGGTCCAGCTCGAAATCACGCGGCTTGAGCAGCACCGAACCAAAGGCCAGATCATTACAGACGCTCTGCTGGCAATGCTGCATAAAGGTCGGACTGCCGCCACCGTTAAAGCACAGATCTGCCTGCCACAGCTCAGGAAACTGCTGTTGAAGAATAGTTTTATAGCGTTGATAAGTCTGCTGTGATTGTTGATAACTTTTTTCCGAGCTTTTCAGCACTTTTGGCAGCTTTGCAACATGGGCATCATAGCCCATCAGGCCGGAAAGCTGGAGAAAGTTGGGATGTTGCCGAATCAGCTCAAGTAAGGCGCTAAACTGCTCCGGATGACTGACACCACCCCGATGCAGGCCGACATCAATTTCAAGGTTGATGTTAAGACACAGCTTTAACTGCTGTGCCAGTTGCAGATATTGTTGCAGCCGTTCCAGATCATCCACCAGCCATTGAATATTTGTCTGTGGATATGACACATTTAGATCTGAACGGTTTTGATAAAACTGCTGGACTGCCTGAACAGGCATCGGTTTACCCAGCAAAATGTCGGCCTGCTTGAATCTGCTCAGTAGGTCTGACAGATGCGGTAGATGAAAAACCATAAAACGCTGAGTCTTTAGCTTTTCACTGGCCACTTGCAGTAACTGCATACAGGCCAAAGATTTCACCACCAGACGTGGCTTGAGCTGAGCAGTAGCCAATTTGGACTGCACCATCTCCAGATTGGCGTGATAACGGGCCAAATCCAGAATCAGTTGTGGTGTACCCGTGCCCTGTTGCTTCAGGTCCTGAGTCAACTGCTGAAAATAAACAGCTTGCATCCTGCCTCTCCTACTCCGTCAAAAACAATTGTTTTAAATAAGGGTTTAGCCACTTTTGCTGTGGGTCGAGTTGCTGGCGCAAGGTCATAAACTCATCCCACTTCGGATAAAGTTCACGCAGGCCAGTCGCAGTCATGGAGTGCAATTTGCCCCAATGAGGACGTCCCTGATATTTCTGTAAAATCGGCTCAACCAGAGCAAACACAGCCTGATAATCCTGTTTATAAAACTGGTGAATCGAGATAGAAACTGAATCACGCTGATAAAACGGACTTAACCAGATGTCATCGCCTTTGACATAACGGAACTCGATCGGAAAAAATATCGGGGCGCGCTGCTGTTTTAAGGTCTGTAAAACTTCTTCCAGACATTGCAGGCCTAAATCAGCCGGCAGTTGGTACTCCATCTCATTAAATTTGGTATTGCGCGCTGTGGGGAAAATCCGGCTGGACCAGTCCACATAACAACTGGGTTTGACAAAAACACCGAGTAATTTTTGTAGATAAGGATTAGAGGCAGGAATAATTCGGGTCAACTCCGAACATACAGTCAGTAAATTATCTTCAGAAGGCCAGCCGTCCTCTCTGGGTTGAATGGCGTCATCGGTTTCATCCAATGTTTTCAGCATCACCACGTCGGAATGGATAAAAGCCCAGAACTCAATATGCCGATGCTGATTTTTCCAGTGTTCAAGCTGGGTAAAGACTTCTTTTAATCTACATAGCCGGATCTGTTCTTTTAACTTATAACAGGAACGGTTTTGCAGGGTAATTTTGGTTAGTACACCCAAACTGCCCAGTGCTACCCGTCCTGCCTGAAAAATATCATTATTTTGCTGTTGATTACATTGTAGCAACTCACCGTCCGCGGTCAGTAGTTCAAAACCCTGAACAAAAGCGGCAAGGCAAGGTAAATCGACTCCTGTGCCATGGGTCGCGGTAGAGATCGCACCTGCCAGACTTTGCTGGTCTATATCGCCCTGATTGATCAAGGCCTGATTGAAGGGCGTTAAATCCTTGCCCAATTCATAGAGTCGTGTACCGGCCTGCACGGTGGCCCGGGTGTTTGCTTTATCCCAGGCCACAACGCCTCTTAAATGATCCAGATTCACTAAAATATTATCTGTGGTGGCGAGCGCACTAAAGGAATGTCCTGCACCGACAGCACGAATCTGCGCCGAAGATTTCACAATATCCTGTAAATGCTGGAGATGCTGAACCTGAATAATTTCCGGTCGCGCCTGCTGGCTACCTGACCAGTTCTGCCACCTTCCCTCCGCCTGTCTTATTTTCATTATTCTTCCTTGACCATGAGGATTTATTTTCAATTAGAACAAAATACCCCAAAAAGCAAACATAGGAACCCGATAGTTCAAAAAAAATTAAACCAAAAAATAATTATGATTAAATTCAGTAGCTTAAAAACAATAAACAAAAACTCGACTAAAGCATAACTGTCAGAGATACTGAAAAATGACTATTGTTAAAGGATGTAATAATAAAATTCATGGAGTAGAACAATGGTCAGCGCTTATGACGAATTACCACGCACACCGGCCAATTTTGTTGCGTTGTCTCCTTTGCGTTATCTGGAGCGTGCCGCCTATATTTATCCGACTCAAAATGCCATCATTCATGGCAAGCGTGAAATTAGCTGGCGTGAAACTTATCAGCGCTGCCGCCAGTTTGCCCATCAATTACACAAGCTCGGCATTGGCAAAAATGATACCGTTTCGGTCCTGTTACCGAATATTCCAGCCATGATTGAAGCACACTTTGCTGTGCCGATGGCGGGTGCGGTACTGAATACGCTCAATACACGCCTCGACGCAAAAACCCTGGCCTTTATGCTGGAACATGCAGAAACCAAGGTGCTGCTGGTCGATCCGGAGTTTTCTGCTGTGGCCAAAGAAGCCCTGGACATGGTACCTCAAGAAATTTTCGTCATTGATGTAGAAGATGAAAATTATGAAGAGTGCTTTACTACGCCGATTGGACAGATTGAGTACGAAGACTGGCTGGCTGAAGGAGATGCCAGTTTTGAGTGGCATTTACCGCAGGATGAATGGGATGCCATCAGTCTGAACTATACATCCGGCACTACCGGTAATCCTAAAGGTGTGGTCTATCACCATCGTGGTGCGTATATCAATGCGGCCAGCAATATCATTGCCTGTGGCATGACGCCACGCGCCACCTACTTATGGACTTTGCCTTTATTTCACTGTAATGGCTGGTGCTTTGCGTGGACCATGGCAGCAAATGGCGGAACCAATATCTGTCTGCGTAAAGTCGATCCGGAACTGATCTTTAAACTGATCGAGCAACACAAAGTGGACTACTTCTGTGCTGCGCCAATTGTCCTGTCTATGCTGATCAATACGCCTGAAGATAAAAAGGTAAACATTGAGCATCGTGTTGAAGTAATGGTGGCAGGTGCTGCACCACCTGCGGCAATTATTGAAGGTATGCGTAATATTGGGATTAATGTGACGCATGTGTATGGCCTGACTGAAACCTACGGTCCATCGGCGCTATGTGCTTCGCAAGCGGGCTGGTCAGAACTGTCCCTTCAGGAACAGGCGCAGCTGCACTCCCGTCAAGGGGTGCCTTATCCGCTACAAGATGGCATGAAAGTGCTGGACCCGGAAACCATGCAACCCGTGCCGAATGATGGCCAGACCATGGGTGAAATTATGTTCCGTGGCAATATTGTGATGAAAGGCTATTTAAAAAATCCGGAAGCAACCGCAGAAGCTTTTGCGGGTGGCTGGTTCCATACCGGTGACTTGGCTGTGTGCCAGCCGGACGGCTATGCCAAAATCACGGACCGTTCAAAAGACGTAATTATTTCCGGTGGTGAGAATATATCTTCCCTAGAAGTGGAGGAAGTTTTATATCAACATCCGGCGGTACTAACCGCAGCAGTCGTTGCCAAACCTGACCCTCGCTGGCAGGAAGTCCCATGTGCCTTTATTGAACTAAAACAGGGCAGTCAGGTTACGGAAGAAGAAATTATCAATTTCTGTCGTGAGCATTTGGCACGTTTTAAAGTGCCAAAAGATGTGGTCATTACCGAGATTCCAAAAACCTCCACTGGTAAATTACAGAAGTTTGTCCTGCGTGAATGGGCCAAAGAACGTTCACAAGGTGAATTCTCTTAATTCATTGCGATAGTCCAAAACTGCCTCAAGCCTGAATTTTTCTGTTGCAATATAAAAAGGAGAATTTCAGGCGTGGGGCTTTTTTATGCTTAAAATAAAGTCATCAGATTACCTAGCTCAGCTCTGAAGTATTGATCCGGTAATCGTCGGCTTATTCAACACAGCAGCCCGATAAAGTCGGGTCTGTTCAGCCCCCTTGGATTGTGTTTTGTCGCATTCAGGAGATAAATAATGTGCGCCAATTTTCGTCCCATTAGCAGAGAGCAGGCTCAACTCCTGAAGCTGCCCGATCCGCCTGAGTTTGACTTTAAGCCAGATATTTATCCGCTGAATGACTGTCCGCTGGTCCTTGCTGGCCCCCAAGGGCTTGAATGGCGTTCGGTCAAATTTGGCATGATTCCGAAATGGGCCAGAACGTTCAAAATTGGCAGAATGACCTACAACGCCCGAACTGAAACTATCGATGAAAAACCAAGTTTCAAAAACGCGTGGTATCACAACCAGTTTGCCCTGATTCCGGTGCAGATTATTTATGAACCCAAATATGTAGATGGCAAGGCCCAGCGCTGGGGCATCTATCGCAAAGATGGCCTCCCCTTTACCGTCGCTGCCCTCTATGAAAATACCACTTTAGAAGGGGAGCAGGTTCGTTCCATGTCTATGCTGACTATCAATGCTGATCAGCATCCACTTATGAAAAACTTCCACAAACCCGGAGCTGAAAAGCGCTCGATTATTGTGATTCCGGAGCAACTACGCGAGGACTGGTTATATGGTAATTTTGAAGATGCAGCGCAATTTTTTATCCATATGAATCCTGCGGAGTTTACTGCTTCTTTTATGCCGCGCAAGACTTAAGCATTAGCAGCTAGAAGATTTATTCGCTACTGGCATAATGATTCTGCTTGGTGCCTTTTCTTAAAGAAGGTTGTTTACTCGTTTTAAGCGGTTAAGGTACAGAAAAATATTGCAAATATTTAATAACTTACACTCAAAATCAAAATTTTCAGGCAATAAAAAACCCAAGACTGAATATGCTTGGGTTTTTTGAATTTTGGTCCCGAGGGTCGGACTCGAACCGACACGTCATCTCTGACAGCGGATTTTGAGTCCGCCGCGTCTACCAATTTCACCACCTCGGGAGTGGATGTCGGCTATATTACTCCGATTCGAAAACTTGTCAACGCAGAAAAAAACACATTTGCTTAATTTTAAAACAATTGGCATTTTTTTGTTTTATAATCCGGCAATTCCCGCCACAAAAAAGAAAAAAGTTTATACTAGCCGTAGTTTTTTTATCGTAAATTGTCATGCAACTTTCTGATTTTAGTTTCGATCTCCCCGATGAGCTGATTGCCCGTTACCCGCTGGAACAACGCAGTGCCTCTCGCCTCCTGCATCTGGATGCACAAGGCCAATATCACGATCACCAGTTCACCGATATTCTGGATTTGCTGAATGAAGGAGATCTGCTGGTTCTGAATGACACCAAGGTTATGAAAGCGCGCCTGAAAGGGAAACGCGCATCAGGTGGCGCTGTTGAAGTGCTGGTCGAACGGATGATAGACCAGTTGGTTGCCCACTGTCATATCAAGGCCAGTAATACGCCTAAAGCGGGTGCTGAACTGTTTATTGGGCCAGATGCTATTAAAGTCACAGTTCAGGGACGTCATGAGAACCTGTTTATTGTCGAATTCTCTCAGCCGATTCTAGAAGTACTAGATCAATACGGCGCCCTGCCGATTCCGCCTTATTTCAATCGTGAAGCAGAAGAGATTGATAGCGAGCGGTATCAGACTGTATTTAATGATCCGACCAAACTGGCCAGTGTTGCCGCACCCACTGCTTCTTTGCACTTCGATGTCAACTTATTGAAAAAGCTGGAAGAAAAAGGCATTCAAAAGACTTTTGTAACTTTGCATGTCGGTGCAGGTACCTTCCTGCCCGTACGCACTGATAATATTGAAAATCACATCATGCACAGTGAATGGTGTCAGGTTTCAGATGAATCTATGGCGTTAATTAAAGCCACCAAAGCGCGTGGTAATAAAGTGATTGCCGTGGGAACCACTGCCACCCGGGCCACTGAAAGTGCGGCTCAGGCCAATGGTGGTGAATTGAAAGGCTGGACTGGCGATACCCAGATTTTTATCTATCCCGGTTATGAGTTCAAAGTGGTCGACCGCCTGATTAGCAACTTCCATTTACCGGAATCTACCCTGCTGATGCTGGTATCGGCATTATCCAGCCGTGATCATATTCTCAAGGCTTATCAGCATGCGGTGGCCAGTCAATATCGCTTCTTCAGTTATGGCGATGCCATGCTGATTGATCAAGCCGAGTAAAGCAGGAAGCTTCCCGATGCCAATCGACTCTGTGCAGCATTCCATTCATATTCGACGCAAGAAGAATAAAGTGGTGCTTCACAATATTGCGCGGCTCTGGCACTTGGGCCATCAGGCTAAAAGCTATCAGGAACTACTAGATGGCTTGCATCCCTGGAATGGCCCAATCACCTTAAAATTTGAAAATAACCTGCCTCTCGCCTTGGGTGGAATCAGTATTTTTTTAATCGTGGGTGTGTTTATCGCACCTGAAAATATCTGGGTTCAAAGCTGTGTATTTTTAGGTTGCCTGCTGCTGTTCGGTGCCTATATCAGTTATGAACACCGTAAGCCGCTGGATGACGTCATCCGCTATCTGGAAGAGGTGGCGATTGCAAAAAAATATCAGCTGGCTTTTCAACAACAACCGCAGCATATTTCTATTGCGCTAAATCCCCTGCATTTCATCAGTCATTTAAAGCGCCAGTTTCCGGTCTTTAACCAGGGCTCCCTGAGGAATGATATACAGCGTTATGCCAGCACCGTCTGGGAAGATGAAGATGGTCAGCAGCATCAGGTGCTGCTCTTTCAATATCATTATGTGCATGAAGTCCAGGTACGGGACAAAGAAGGCCAGCCGATCAAACTGACCGAAGTACATAAAGATCTGTGGGGAGTATTTGTGTTTGACATTCAAACTCAGGGACTGGCAGTCACCACAGCCCGAAAGAAATTTTATTATCCTTTTACTTACCCTTGGCACAGTAGTGATATTCGCACCAACCAGAAATTGAGCTTTTATGGTAGTGACCCGCTGCAGATGGCCAAACTCTACACTCCAGGTTTTGTACTCAGACTGGCTGACTTTTTTGAACGGCGTCAGGGAGACTTAATGTTTCACCCGGAAAGTCGGCTGCTCTGCTACCTAGGACCCCATAATCTGTTTCAGGCATCAAGCAAACACGATAAAATTAACGATATTCCAGCATTGCGTGGGCATCTGAGAACGTTTAAATTAACCGAACTAGAAAAGTTACAACACGACTTACTACAGTTTTTAAAATAATTATTTCAACTTTAAGGGGGAGCTACGCATGGGCTTTTTGATTTTTTGTCTGATCATGGTCGCTGCGATTGTCGCGATCATCATGATCCGTAACAATATTGTCCGTCATCACAACTCGACCATTCGTGCCTGGGCCGATGTGGCCAGTTATGAACGCCAGAAAATTAAAATCCTGGATGGCCTGCACCCTCTGGTCGAACAGTATTCCAGCTTTGAAAAAGGTACTCTGGAAAAAGTGACCGAACTGCGCCAGAACATCATGAACCTGAACATGAAAGATGCCGATATTGCCCAGCTACAACGCATTGAAAGCCTGAATAAAGAACTGATGCGCAGCCTGAATGTGGTGATTGAAAATTATCCGGAACTCAAAGCCAATGAAATTTATTTGAAAATGATGAATGAAATTGAAGAACAGAATGAAAATGTCGGTGCTGCGATCACCATTTATAACCGCAATGTCGAACTGTTTAATAATCAGATCCAGATTTTTCCGCACAATATGATCAATGACATGCTGCTGAGAAAAAAAGCGGTACGTCCTTTTCGCGACCAGAACGTCAGTCAAAATTTTGACTATCGTCCGAATTTTCATTAATTGTACCCTTCACTCAAGCATGTTTTCTCTGGCTGACGGCAAGCAGAAAAAGCCAGGAATTAAGGATATTTTATTTTTATTTGAAACTTCACTTTAATCATTTACAAATAAAATTACAGAGTTGAAACTCTGGAATGCTGGCGTTTCAGGCCGGAATCAAGGAAAATAGCGCCTTTTATTTATATTAACAATCAGCGAACTGTTTTTTCGCCTCGATGTGGAACTCCTATGAAGTTTGAAAAATTAGGTCAGTCGGGCCGTGCCCGTCGTGGTCGCTTAACGCTTGAACACGGTGTGGTGGAAACTCCCGTATTTATGCCAGTCGGTACTTATGGTACGGTCAAAGGTATGTTGCCACGTGATGTGGAAGGCATTAAAGCCCAGATTATCCTCGGCAATACCTTCCATCTGTATCTGCGTCCTGGCCTGGATGTCATTAAAGCGCATGGCGGCCTGCACGGTTTCATGAAATGGGACAAGCCGATTTTGACCGATTCTGGCGGTTTCCAGGTCTTTAGTCTAGGTGCAATGCGCAAGATTGAAGAAAAAGGCGTTACTTTCCGTTCTCCCATTGATGGTTCAAAAGTCTTTATTTCTCCTGAAATTTCAATGGAAATTCAACAGGTGCTGAATTCTGACATTGTGATGATTTTTGATGAATGTACCCCTTATCCTGCAACGCATGAAGAGGCACAAAAATCCTTGCAACTGTCTTTACGCTGGGCCAAGCGCTGTAAAGAACATCATCACAATCACCTGAACAATACCAATGCCCTATTCGGCATTATTCAGGGCGGCATGTATGAAGACCTGCGCGATGAATCCCTACAAGGCCTGTTAGAAATTGGTTTTGACGGTTATGCGATTGGCGGCCTGTCAGTCGGTGAACCGAAAGAAGAAATGATCAAGGTCCTGGATTATCTTCCGGTCAAAATGCCGGAAGACAAACCGCGTTACCTGATGGGTGTCGGCAAGCCGGAGGATATTGTTGAAGGCATTCGCCGTGGTGTCGACATGTTTGACTGTGTCATGCCAACCCGTAATGCACGTAATGGCCATTATTTTGTGACAGACGGTCTGGTACGAATTCGCAACAGTAAATATCGTCATGATCAAAGCCCGCTGGATCCACATTGTGACTGCTATACCTGTCAAAACTTTACCCGTTCTTATCTGTTCCATCTGGAAAAATGCGGAGAAATGCTGGGCTCTATGCTGGGCACCATCCATAACCTGCGTTATTACCAGCGTTTTACTGAAGATATCCGTAATGCGCTCGACCATGGAACTTTTGATGAATTTGTACAGGACTTTTATGCCCGTCGCGGCCTGGAAGTTCCACCTTGTCCACAAGATTAATCTTTCAGCATTTGCGCTGAAGAAAAAGACAAGGTAAATTGCAAGAATATGTCAATTTATTACCGAGTTGATCACCAGTTTTTTATTTTAGGAAAATGAAATGAGCCTTTTTATTTCGACTGCGCACGCTGCAGGTGGAGCCGCACAACAACCAAGTATGATGGCTAACATCCTGATGATTGCGGTTTTTATTGCAATCTTCTACTTTCTGATCTGGCGTCCACAATCCAAACGTGCCAAAGAGCACCGCGCCCTAGTTGACAGCCTTGGAGTAGGCAGCGAAGTGGTATTCGCTGGCGGTTTAATGGGCAAGATCACCAAAATTGAAGGTGAATTTGCAGTAGTTGAATTAAGCCGTGGCGTAGAAGTTAAAGTTCAGCGTGCGAGTGTGATCTCAGTGCTGCCTGAAGGTACTTTAAATAACATTTAATCAAAAAACAGTCGTGCCACCCGCACGACTTTTTTCATTTTAAGAAGAAAACGAATGCGTTACCCAGCATGGAAATATGTACTGATCCTGGTTGTCCTGGTGATCAGTACCTTATATGCCCTGCCAAGTTTGTATCCAGATGAACCTGCTGTACAGATTTCGGGTGCCAAAGCCGGTACTCAAATTGACGCAGGCATCATACAAAAAGCAGAGCAGATTTTAAGCACTGAAAATATTGCAACTCATGACAATAGCTTTAGTAACAATGCCGCCCTCTTACGCGTAGATTCAAGTGAAACCCAGCTCAAAGCCAAAGAAGCATTGCGCCGTGGTTTAGGTGATGAATATGTGGTGGCCTTGAACCTGGCCCCGACCACCCCAGAATGGCTACAAAAAATTGGTGCCAAGCCAATGAAGCTCGGCCTGGACTTGCGTGGTGGTGTACACTTCCTGCTTGAAGTGGATATGGACAAAGCCATTGCCCAGCGGATGGAAACTTCAGCCGCCGACCTGCGTCGTCAACTGCGTGACAATAACCTGAAATTCAACAGCCTTTCTTTAAGCAACAATACCATTGTGGTGCAGTTTGCCAACAATGATGACCGTTCTGCGGTCATGGATTTCTTGCGTCGCAATGGAAATGAGTTTAACCCGCAAGCTGTAGCCACCGACTCAGGTTCAACTTTACGTTTGAACTATACAGACACGCGTAAGCAGGAAATTGAGTCGTATGCTGTTAACCAGAACTTAACCACCTTACGTAACCGTATTAATGAACTCGGTGTAGCAGAAGCATTGGTACAAACCCAAGGCAGCAACCGTATTGTGGTCGAGCTTCCAGGTGTACAAGATACGGCTGAGGCCAAACGTGTTCTGGGTCGTACTGCGAATCTGGAATTCCGTCTGGTGTCTGATCTGAATGATCAGTCAATCGACCCATATACCGGCCAATTAAATGGTACTCCGCCGCCGGGAACCGAAGCTTTTGCTTATGAATCGCTGGACAGTGGGCGTCAGTTATTGCTGAATCGTAACCGTATTTTGACCGGTGAGCGTGTGCAGAATGCCTCAAGCGGTTTTAGCCAGGACACTGGTGGTGCTGAGGTCAATATTACCTTGGACAGCGCGGGTGGCAAGCTGATGGCCGATGCAACCCGTAATGCAGTCGGCAAGCGCATGGCGGTACTGTTCATTGAAAATAAACAGCGCATCAGTTATGTCGAAGACCCTGCAACTGGTACCCAGACTGAAGTACGTACGCCATATACCGAATCGGTGGTAATTAATGCCGCCACCATTCAGGCCGTACTGGGTTCACAGTTCCGTATTACCGGTCTGGATTCACCACAAGAAGCAGCTGAACTGGCCTTGATGTTACGTGCTGGTGCTTTGGCTGCGCCCATGTATTTTGTTGAAGAACGTGTGATTGGTCCAAGTCTTGGTCAGGAAAACATCGACAAAGGCGTATTATCTACGCAGATCGGTTTCATTCTGGTCGCAATCTGGATGGTGGTGTTCTTCCGTCTGTTTGGTGTGATTGCCAACTTTGCCCTGATCTTTAACCTGGCTATGATCCTTACGGTCATGTCCTGGATTGGTGCGTCTCTTACCCTGCCGGGTATTGCAGGTATCGTGATTACCATTGGTATGGCGGTCGATGCCAACGTCCTGATCTGTGAACGGATACGGGAAGAACTTAAATGGGGGGCCTCGCCCAAACAGGCGATTGTGGCTGGTTATGACCGGGCCTATAACACCATTTTCGACTCGAACCTCACCACCTTCCTGGTGGCATTTATCCTGTTCGCGATTGGTACTGGTCCGATCAAAGGCTTTGCCGTGACTCTGATGATCGGTATTGTCTGCTCGATGTTTACCGCCATTACGGTAACCCGTGCCATTGTTCAGCTGATCTATGGCAAAAAACGTAACTTGAAAAAGTTGAGCATTTAAGGAGATCACTGATGACTGAAAATACTCAACTGAATCAAAAACAGTACGGTCGCCCGGAAGACGAACGCATTATCCCGTTTATGAAGATTGCACTGCCTGCGGCAGTATTTTCAATCATTCTGACGGTAGCCAGTATCTTCTTTATTGTGACCAAAGGTTTAAATCTGGGTCTGGACTTTACCGGCGGTATAGCAGCTGAACTGAACTATACCAATCCTGTAAAACCGACCGAGGTATCCAAAGCACTGGCTCAGGCTGGCTTTAATGATGCAGTGGTGCAGACCCTAGGGTCTGAACGTGACCTGATGGTACGTATGCCGGTGCAGGAAGATATTGAAGCGGAAGACCTGACCAAAGCCATCACCTCTGCCGTGCAATTGCCAAATAATGCAGCAGAAGTGCCGAAGGTCGATGTGGTCGGCGGACAGGTCGGTAACGAGC
>NZ_SMTB01000120.1:0-5486 GCF_006864105.1 Acinetobacter sp. RF14B
CCCGACCGGCCACCGCCATAGACGAGCATTTGCTGTCGTGTGGCCAATGTCTGTCCGACCTGTTCAGCAATTTGTGCATAACGCGGTTCTGAGCCCAAGGCTGAACCACAAAAAATTGCGATAGAATTCATCATTTTCATCATTCCATTAAGCGAATAGTGTACCAGAGTGTGCTCTGACAGTTTTTTTTCAAAAATAACCCTACAATCAGTGTTTTTATTTAATTCCTTGTCTAAAATACCTCCATTCAGATTTACATACTGCGCAGGGGAGAAAAGAGAGCATGCTTGAAGCTTTTTATGCCACAGGGCGCGGTAGCTTAGAAGATGCCACCATCAATGGTGATTTCGACCTGCATCCGGAATTAGTCTGGGTCGATTTAATTGCACCTTCACAGGAAGAGCAACAATGGATCCTGGACGCCTATGGGCAAAACCTGCCGACTTTAAAATCGCTGGAAGATATTTCTTCAAGTGCCCGATTTTACCGTGATGATGACGGTATTTTGCATGTCAGTACCTATTTTTTAACGAAAAATAAAAATTATCAGCTCGAAAGTGAACACGAAGATGAAGCCAGCATTCTGGCAACAGTTCAGACTGTGGCTTTCATCCTGCATAAGGAGCGGCTGTTCACCTTAAGGGGTGAAAAACTGGTTGCTTTCCGGGCCTTCCGGGCGCGTGCACGCCGTAATGATTATGAAATCGACTACAATGACCCGACCTGGATTCTGCTTGGCCTACTGGAAGCCAAGCTGGATGAGCTGGCCGATATTCTGGAAGATGTACATAAAGACCTGGAAAAATACTCCACCGAAGTCCTAAATAACCGGCATCGGGAACAGATTCTGGATCTGGATGACATGATTACCCGTCTGGCCCAGCTGGAAGATATGCTTGGAAAAGCGCAGCTCTGTTTAATTGATTTACGTCGGGTGCTGACCTTTCTGTCCCGTCCCCGGGCATTGGGCAGTCATATTTACGATGCAGATATTCGCGAGTTAAGTGAAGATGTGCGCTCGCTGGTCGAACATGATGCGTTCCTGTTCCAGAAAGTCCGCTTCCTGCTGGACACCACCTCCGGATTTATTAATACTGAACAGAATGACACCATTCGTCGCTTCTCGATTTTACCGAGTATGCTGGCACCTCCGATGCTGATTGCCAGTATCTACGGCATGAACACTGATGTACTGCCTTTTGCTCAAGGAACGATGAGCTTTGTGATGGTCAGCATCATTCTGATTGGTTTTCTGATTGGCCCATTAATTTACTTTAGATGGAAGAAGTGGATTTAAAGGACGTTGCAATCCTCTTTCCCTATGGGAGAGAGTCAGAGAGGGTTATGAATAATTTACCTCTCCCTAGCCCTCTCCTATCAGGAGAGGGAACCTCATACATTCAATTCTATAAAAATAAAAAAGCACCCATCGGTGCTTTTTTTTAATTGATGATCTGCAAATCATCCTGCAAATGACAGGCTTGAATGATCTTCATCATTTTGGCAGGCACTGCCTTAAACTGAAGTCCTTGCGCCTGTGGGGTCTGACGTAACCAACGGACTAGAACCGCCAGAGCCAAGGTACTGCCATGTTCCAGTGCGGCCAGATTCACCACCAGCGGAAACTGGCTTTGTGCTTGAATCACGCGCAGACCTTTTTGATAATAGTCCTGCGCATTTTCATAATTAATTTGACCTGACACCTGCAATTCCTGATCATTGAATTGGATCACAGCTCACCTATCTTGTTATTTCTTGTCAATTGCCGCTTCTGCATCCGGCTTGAAGTTGGCAATGGCCTTATCCAGATTGCCGCCATTACGTTTTACAGTAGCCGCAAACTGGTTACGGAACTGAAGCCCCAGATCAATACCGGAAACGTTGATATTACGGATTTTCCATTGCGAACCTTTATCCACCAGCTGGAAAGCCACCGGAATTTTCTCGCCATTGTTATTAAAATCAATCGTCACCACCGGGTTTTTGCTATTGCTGGCTTTGTATGGACGGATGTTATAGGTCTGATTACTGAACTTGGAGAACGCCGTACCATAATTCACGATTAAAGTTTCACGGAAGTTTTTCTCAAACTGTGCACGCTGCGCCGCAGTACTGTACTGGTTGGTTGCATAAGTTCCCATCACAATACGGGTGAAAGACTGTGAATCAATATACGGATCAAGATTTTGACGGATAATCGTTTTTACCAACGCAGGATTATTCTGCAATTTGGCATGATCAGCTTTGAGGCGTTCAATCAAGCCATCTGCCACTTTTTTGATAAATGCAGGCGGCGTTTCAGACGGTGCAGCAAACACAGTACCGGTCATCATGGTGGAAAGAATGCTCACGGCAAGCGTTTGTTTTACTAGAGTCTTCACTCGAATCTCCTCAATTTACTATTCAACAAATGCAGGTTCTGCATCGGTTGTTCCTGAAAATGCAGCGTCTTCCGAGGCATCTTCCGGGTTATCTGACGATTTGCCGGCACCACCGGTAATAAACTTCGTCACTAGGTCTTCAATTTCCATGGTGCCTTGGGTATTGGCAATCTGATCACCACGTTTAAGATAATTCAGACCGCCACCTGGGATGATTTTCAAATATTTTTCACCCAATAAACCATTGGTTGCTACCATAATATAAGCATCTTCATCAATATTAGTGATGGATTTCATGTTATCTAACAGTTGCTTTTCCATTGTTTTTTGTTGAGCAGGACCTGCCGCCGTATAATCGGAACTATAACGTAACTCTTCTAATGCTTCTTGCTGGACCTGTTTCAGCTGCTCGGCATTAAAGGTCGTCAGGGAGCCATCCAGTGTCATATGCACAGTGGCTAAACGGGTTACCGGATCAAGCGTAATCTCATCGACCTGGCCGACTTTGACACCACTTAATGCCACTTTGGCACGCGGCTTAATTCCATTGACATTTTCAAAGGTCGCTGTCATTTTATAGCTGTTCGCGATATTGGTTCCTACCAGTCCACTGACACGCATGGCCAGGAAAAACAGTGCAATACCAAACAGAATGACAAAAACACCAACGGCCAGCTCACTTGTACGTGATTTCATTAAATACCTCCGAACATGACCGCAGTCAACACGAAATCAAAGCCTAAAACGCACAATGAAGAATACACCACTGTACGCGTTGTAGAAGTTGCAATACCTTCCGAAGTTGGCTCACAGGCATAGCCCTGATATACCGCAATCCAGGTACAGATTAATGCGAATACAAAACTTTTAATAATAGTGCCATTCAAAATATCTTTATAGAATTGCACCGTATTTTCCATCCCACTCCAGTAGGCGCCTTCATCTGCCCCCAGAAAGTCCACTCCGACCATTTTGCCCCCCATAATTCCGACAGCAGCAAAAATCACGGCCAGCATTGGCAGGCTAAAAATCCCCGCCCATAAACGCGGTGAAATCACTCTTTTGAGTGGATCAACACCAATCATTTCCATACTGGATAACTGTTCAGTGGCTTTCATCAGGCCAATTTCTGCAGTCAGGGCAGAACCGGCTCGTCCGGCAAACAGCAAGGCTGCAACCACAGGTGCCAATTCACGCAACAAAGTCAAAGCAACTGCGGTACCCAGCATGGCCTCACTGCCAAAAGTCGCCAGAATGGTATACATCTGCAAGCCCAGTACCGCCCCAATAAACAGACCAGACACCACAATAATCAGCAGCGATAATACGCCTACCCGATACATCTGGTAAATAAACAGTTTGACACCGATCCAGGTGGGTATAGAAAACAGAATCTGCAACAGCATCAGGGCCGCAACCCCTATACCGCGGACACGCTCAATCACACGTCTCCCCAGCTGGGCGATAGCATTCATGAACGCACCTCATCATTTAAATAGGGTTTATGGCTGAACTGATAATCCACAGGCCCTGCGACGGCTCCGGTCAGGAACTGCTGAACAAAGGCAGAAGGATGTGCCTTCAACTCTGCCGGTGTGCCCTCCCCCTGGATTTTTCCTTCTGCCACTACATAGATATAATCGGCAATCGATAAGGTTTCTGCCACATCATGCGAAACAATAATGGTCGTTAAATCCAGTGCTTCACGTAATGAGCGGATCAAACGGGTCAGAACCCCCATCACAATCGGATCTTGGCCGGCAAATGGCTCGTCATACATGATCAGCTCCGGATCCAGTGCAATGGCTCTTGCCAGTGCTACCCGGCGATTCATCCCACCCGACAGCTCTGAAGGCATCATCTGCTCAGCGCCACGTAAACCCACAGACTCCAGTTTCAGCGCTACAATTTCAGCAATCAGATGTTCAGGTAATTTAGTATGAGCACGGATTGGAAAGGCTACGTTTTCATAGACACTCATGTCGGTAAACAAGGCTCCACTCTGGAAGAGCATGCCCATACGCGCACGCGCCGAAAAAAGCTCGGATCGCGACATCTGAGCGATATCCCGCCCATCGAGCAGGACTTGCCCCTGATCTGGCGTCAACTGGCCGCCAATCAAGCGCAATAATGTTGTTTTACCAGTCCCGGATGGACCCATAATAGCGGTAATCTGTCCGCGACGAATGCTGAGGCTCACATCTTCATAAATCACACGCTCCCCGCGTTTGAAGCTTAAATTCTTTACTTCAATCAGAGAAGGCATAGTTTGCGCTGTTTGATTTTCCATAGTTGAGTGGATTCCTGCATTTTTTCAGCATGCGTACGATAAAGAAACAAAGTTCAAAATATTAGCATTTGCAAAAGAAGGGTCAAGGTTATGAAAAGCAATACGGTCTACTGTCAGGTCTATTTCTTAGAATGAAAAATTTTATCAGGCTGGATTCTAACAGAGTCTCGTCAATTAAAAAAATAATAGAGATAAAAAATAATATTACACAAAACCAAAGCCAATGCGAGATAAGGCATTAGTAGCTCAAGCACAGTAAAACGTAACATCCGAATCTTCCTATTCTTCAATTATCACAAGTTATAATAAATTTGACTCAGTATACATTTTAATTGAAATAAGTAAAAAGATAGGCATAAAAAAACCAGCGTTTTCGCTGGTTTTTTAGGTCAGATTCAATTAGTCATTGAATTTACGACGTGGTTGGCTCTCGCCACCAAATGAACGTTCACCACGTGGCTTGTCATCAAAGTTGCGACGTACTGGACGATCACCTGCATCACGCTTTGGACGATCATCAGCGAATGAACGCGCTGGACGGTCACCAAAATTACGCTTTGGACGATCATCGCCAAATGAACGCGCTGGACGGTCACCAAATTCACGTTTTGGACGGTCATTGAAAGCACCTTCACGACGTGGCTTGTAATCTACACGGTTACCGCGGTTATCATCGTTATTGTCAGTACGAGGACGGTCACCAAATTCACGACGTGGACGGTCATTGTTGAACTCGCGGCGCGGACGGTCTTCACCATTGAATTCACGACGTGGACGGTCATTATTAAATTCGCGGCGTGGACGGTCTTCATTGA
>NZ_SMTB01000121.1:0-5460 GCF_006864105.1 Acinetobacter sp. RF14B
TTTAACAGGTGTACATAAAAATCTATACGCAAAAACAGATCAAAAAGCTACTAATGGAAACCAACGAACTGATAGTTCAAGTAACCCAAGTGGTTATCGTGTTAGAGCGGGGTTCGTTGATCCTAAAAGTGATAAGAGATTTTGGAATGTATCAGGTACACACTATGAAACCTTAGACAATGGACGAGCTGTTTCTCAATACACATCTGCAAAAGATTGCAATTTTAAATTTGGGCAGTTTTTATAAAACCTTATGAAAAAGAATAAAATTCTATTAATAATTCTTGTGGTTGGTATTATTACTTTAGGTATTGTAATTTTTATAAAATCTCAAGCAGTTACAGAGACAAAAAGATTAGGTAACGGTGAAAATACCAACCATGAAGAAACAAGTTTATCTTCTGAACCATCTATTCAAAATAAAGAATTATTGAATGAAAATCAAAATTCATTAGCTAAAAATCAAAATGATGAATCATTTATATTTAATTCTGATTTAAAAGAACTAAGAGAAAGATATCCTGATGGTGTTATATATACTAAATTGTCAGAAGCAAAGCTAAGCACTGCTCAAAAAAAAGATTTAGCAGAAACCTTCGATAATTTAAATCGTTATGGAAGCTTTAGTGGTGGGAAAATTACTAATGAATTCTCTAATTTAGATAAAAAAAGAGCTGCGTTAAAGGAAGAAAAACCTTTAGATTTTAAACCAACAAATACAGATAGTTTAGTTCCAGATTTAGAACTATCTGGAAAATGGTATTCTGGTGCAATAAATGACGGAAAATATAACTCTCTTTATCGTTTATATGAAAACCAAGATGGTAGTACCAAATTTGAAATAACCGAAATGTATTTGAATCCAAATAACAGTACTATTGTAGAAGTTTTCCAAGAAAGTTTAAATCATAATGTAAATAATGTTCCAATGACTCTTGAAACATTGAGAAATGAAAATGGGCAAGATATTTACAATGTTCACTTCAATTATAATAATAGATATTATTCACTATCTACTGAAAACATGACCCGTATACAAGTAGAAAATATCATTAATCAAATAACTAAATAAATTAAAATCTAGGTGAATAACTCCTATCATTTTTACGCTGTTGCTCCAGTTGTAACTCTCTACGTCTGTCCAACTCATCTAAAGCCTTGAAGATATTTGTTTGATCAAACCCTCGAATCGTTCGTGATACTGTTGCACTGAGTCTAGTTTCCTTTGAAGCTGTTGGGTTAATGGTGCTGTCTGCTTCTCGATTTCTGTATAGATCATTGTCGGTAATAGTTCGTTGATCTCGTTCTTTAGATTTAACCCAGTCACTAATTGCTCTAAATGGCTCTGTAATTGCTGTTTTAAGCTGCTCTCCAAGTTTTGTAATAAAGTCTCTGATAGCTTCGGATTCTGTAGCTGTCTGATATGATTTTTCATCTCTTTTTCTTTCTCGGTCAGCGTATTGAAGTGAGTTATCAATTTGTTGCAGTAGCTCTCTAGTTCGTCTATGGTTCTGTTCTGTGCCTGAATGAGCTGCAAGGCTTGATCTTGCTGCTGCTGTTGCTCTTTGAGCTGCTGCTGTTGCTGCTCGATAATCTGCAATAACTGTGCTTCGAGATTCATTTAATTGGTTTCCTGCACTATTCGCATGTTGTTGCTGTACTGCTGCGCTTTCGGGTCGATTTGAACGCACCAGTCCCATTTTTTCTCTGTCCCACACTTCTGAATATTCAGGCTCGCCCCTTGGCTTTTTAGCCACTGGACTTTGTTCTCCATCTCTGTGATGTCGCTGTACTTGCTCTTGCTTACGTATCCCAGACAAATACTGCTGATAAGCGTTATACATGCCAGTGAAATCAAGACTATATTCGATGTAATAAGGGTTTTCTTTAATTTGGCTGCTTGGGCTGTTTCTTGGCTCAAGCCGTTCAACTGCTGCAAGTTCGCTTGTAGCTGTTTGATCTGTTGTTGTTGTTCTTGCAATAGGGCTGTCATGCCTTGTTGCTGCTGCTTCTTGGTTTGAGCTGTAGTCTGGTTGATCTGCTGCAATATCTCGTTCGTTGCTTCGCTCTGTTTCTGCTGTATATCCGTTTTGGTGCTGTCGATACTGCTGCTCAAGCTCTGTGCTTCGCTTTGCACTGTATTCCGCATATCTTTGAATATCTGACTGATTTCGCTGTTCAGCTTCTCGTCTATATCGTTCTGATGCTGCGATAGTAAGTTGTTGGCTCGTTTCTGTAAGTCTAAAATCTTGCTCATAGATTGCACCTGTAAGCCTTATCGGACGGGCTTTTTCATCATCATTCGGATTTTTAATAGATAGGCTTTTCTTGGTTTCTCTGGTGATTTCAAGACCGAGATCCAATAGCCATTTTTTCATGCTCTGCCGATCTGTAATTAGTCCACTCTCTACGGCTCTCGTTGCTTCAATATCAAGAGTTTCCTTAATTTCATTAACAGTTTTAGGCAAATTTTTTGCTGTTGTAACTGCTTGGCGATAGAGGGGGTCATCTGCATCATGCAGTTGATATTCATAGTTTGTAATCTTTTTAAACAGATCAATACGAGGACGATCAGCTTTGTCATAATAAGGCTGTAAACGTTGCCCTGTAATGATTTCAATATTAGGAATTAGAAAATTAAGTTCTAATCTTCGCTCCCCTGTTTCTTCGTTTAACTTGTCTTGATGCTCAATCCACAAGACACGGTACTGGCTCTGATCCATACCAGGGAACAAGGCTTTCTCAAAATCCTGCATGATTTTTTGTTTAGCCTGGTCAGATAAATCATGCTCATAAAAACTTAGGCATCCGGATGTATATTTTTTTGCATAAGGGGATGTATCAATTAATCCTGATACTTCGGAAACATCGCCCTGTAGGACTTTTGCATAATCTCGATCACGATCTTTACCAAGTAAATAATCCAGTGGACCTTTGCTCAAACCATTGCCGTATCTAAAGAACTGAACAATCATTTTTTCAATTCCTTTAAGGTATGATCAATCCCTATTAACAGGTGCAAAAGCCTTGCAGCATCAAGGGGACGACTGCTTGCAATATCGGTATTTATTGCCTTTGCAATCTGATTGATGTTGCCCCCAATTCGGGATAGCTCAAGCAAAAAGTCACGGTCTAATTTTGTGTAGTGGTTTTCCTGATTCTTTTTTTTGGCGTTGCCTTGAGTTACATCAATTTGGGCAAGTGAAGTATCCCTTAGATATTTGGCAATATTTAGGATATTGGCATCTTTGATTTTCTGTACCTCTGCATCAGAAAATCGGACTTTGTAAACCTTATTACGTTTGATCGCTGTCATGCTTTTGCCTTTGCTTTTGGGGGTTTCGGGGGCTTACCCCTGAACAAGGTCATGGAACACATCTACGTAGTAGAGGGGTCTCCATGTATCCTTGCATTTCATTACAATATCAGACCCCCAGACGTAATTCAATTAAGCTGGTCATGGCAAGACTATGGACAATCGCAAGCGACCGTAAAACCTAATCTGTGCCTAAACACTATGCACAACTCCGCATAACGATAAAGCCGTTATACGTTGAGTTGCACACAGGTTTAGATCACAGGGTTTTCCTTTGCCCACAGCCATTGCTCATTCCCTTAAATAATAATTTTTTAAAATGGAATGGGAGAAAAGCACCCTAGAGGGCTGATATCTGATTTAGGCTTGCACTTGTGCATAAATCACGTATCAAAAACCGAAAAAAGGGCTGATATCTGATTTAGGTTGCACTTTTACACTTTTGGACAATTTTTAACCCATTTATAGACGCTTGGACGTGAAATATTTAATTTTTTGGCTATTTGCGTTGGATTGAACCCCATAACATGCAGTTTTAAGGCTTCCTGACGTATATCGCTGTACTGTGCTGATCTAGCCTTACCGCCATGACTAGAATCGCCCATACGCCCTTTAGCAGCCTGACGCTCGATAAATTTGGCATGTGCTGCTGTATGGTTACGCCATACCCAACGAGCAATAGACTTAGCGGTTGCCTTTACCTCTGAATGTGGCAAGGGCTCTAAAAACGCACCATTTGCGTTTATAGCGACTTTTAGCACTTCCGCATACCAAATATCAGGCGACCCCGAAATAAACGCTCTAATCGCTTCATACGCCCAAAATCTAACGGTATCGAACATCATACAGTTACGCCCAAGCCCTGAAACCTCTTTTAAGTCGGTTTTTAGTTCCTGAAGCTCCACAAAATCGGCTAAATAATTGAGGTCGTATGGTTGAACGCCAAAGGTATGATTTTCCCATGTTCCGTGACATGGATTTTTAGTGATTAAGCCCGTATAGCCACGATCTGCACCTAACGCCAAACTATACGCCTGCTCGATCTTTGCAAGGTACTGTATGACATTCTGCTTTGCTCGATGCGTGGTACACACTGGAGCTAAAAGCATATAGCCAATATGTGCATGTCCATTTTGGCGATTTTTGGCTATCCAAGTCGGTGTAGGTAGGTTTGCATCAGACCACGCAAAATAAGCGTCTTGGCGGTCTATATCGAACACCAACGAGCTAACAAGACAAGGGGGATTATGCTGGATGTATGGCTTCTGGATTGCGGTACGTTTTGGGCGAATAATCACCCCACGCCCTAAATCATCCGAGCAATACGGTTTTTTTGGGAGTTTTTCGTAAAAATCGTCTGAAAATTGCGTTTTATTGAGCATGAAACACGTCCAAGTGTTGCAATAGCTCAAAACATCAGTAAAATACAAGTATCGAATTTGCGTTTTATGGATGCTTTAAGCATTTGTTTAACAAAGAGAAAAAAGCAAGCCTGCCAGCTTGCTTTTTTTTCGCCTGATGAAAATATTACACCTTTTTGAATTACTGTCAAATGACTGATTTTCAAAACAAAATATTGCGACAATTTGTCGCAAATATGCGCCCTTTGGAGATGCTTTTTTTTTCGAGGACAGCATTGCAAGGGCAATGCTCCGCAGACAAAAAAGTATCAAAGTCCATGCCTCTATGTTCTCGCATTTATACTTGAGCATAGCTTAGTGTTGTCCAACTGGCATCTAATACAAAATTGGCTAGTTTTACTAGCTAAAGGGATAGGGATAAATATATAAATTTACATTTTTATAGTGCGTAAAATTAAACCAAATGGTATAAACGATAAAAATATAAAAGAGTGTAATAGGATGAAATTTAAAATTTTTCTTGGCTTAATAAGCTTTGTTTCTGCCTCAACTTATGCTGCTACAGTTCCAGCAGAAGCATTCAGCCGTGCCAACTGTGAAGCATATATTCCAAATTTTGGATATGGTTGGTATAACGAATCTATTTCTTATGATGCTTTAACAGGTGTACATAAAAATCTATACGCAAAAACAGATCAAAAAGCTACTAATGGAAACCAACGAACTGATAGTTCAAGTAACCCAAGTGGTTATCGTGTTAGAGCGGGGTTCGTTGATCCTAAA
>NZ_SMTB01000122.1:0-5417 GCF_006864105.1 Acinetobacter sp. RF14B
TTTTTACTAGCTTTAAATGGTAAGTCATCTACATCATATCCAACAACTTTTTTTGGATGCCCTATTAAATTTTTAAGTAGGACGCCTTCCCCAATACTAGGTTCAAGAATTAAGTGATCATGAACATTTCCCAAGAGGGAAGCCATTAATTTATTTAAATCCGTAGCATTTGTGAAATGCTGTTTTAAAGCTTTTATCATTTGAAAATAACTTAAGATTAATACTTATAAGTATTATTTCTAAAATGAAGACTTAAGTCAATTATTAACATAAAATTTCTTATTCAAAATTCTGGTGTAACTCCAAAGTAGAAATGTCAGGTTTCTCCAAAATAACAATTTTAGTTCACTAAATTTCTACCAACTCAATAAAATCAAAATCTCTTAACATCCATGATCTAAATTTTTTCTCATGCTCAACTGAATAAATTACTAGCTCAGGATCATCACTAAGCGTAATTGCTTTACAAAAGCCAGCGCCCTTATTCCCTTGATAACTAAACCGAATAAACTTTTGATATAAGCCAATAAAATCATCAAATGAAATAAAATTTTGATTCCCTCTTAAAGCAAAAGATGGTGAAACAACTGGTCTCGCAAATATAAACATAAAAAATCTCAAAACATTATTAATGCTCTCAACTCACTCAAGATCACCACAGCCGTCGGGCAAGCCCTTTGGGCTGATGGTGAACGTTGAGTGAGTTTCGGCAATACTCACCCTAAGAGCATGCAAAAATTGCTTGCTCTTAAAGTATTGCCGAATACCAATTTTGGGCTGACGGAGCCACGCATCGGTCGTCCACGACAGTAGGTAATTGTGCTTTCCTACATAGGCTGAGATTACGATTCACACACCGCATCGACACGTTCTCAAACCGATCAGTTAGCTTATCTCTGTGAGGGTTTCCCCAACATACAATTTAAAGCACCCCTGAACTACTCATTACGTTGTTGCTTTGTCGATTTCCCCTAGTAGCAACTCTTGCTTTAGTTTCTTATATCCTTCTAAAACAATCGCTGTGGTGCGCTAGCGTCGCTTAATCCTTCCACCCACACCACATACCAACCGTATAAACGGACACGCAGAAGCTGGCAAAACTCGATTAGAGATGCTTATTTGATGAGCGAAAACATTTAATTAACGAAGACTTATCATTTTGGGGCTTGAACTAAACACTTTTTATTGTGAAAATAGAGCTCAGGTACAAGCCTTGTGTGAAATCATAACGGTCGCCAAACCTTATGATCTTCGTTATTCGATGTCTCACCATCAAATAACTGCGTACCGCTGAATATATGGGAAAAGCCACTTGTTTTACAAGTGGCTTTTTTCATTTCTGTCTAAAAATTAATTCCTTATAAACCACTTAAAAAACTAGCTAAAACGAAGAATCAGTCACTTATAATATTTTTTGCAATTTTTGGAAGTTTTTACATAAAAATTACTGTTTTAATCATCTAAATCATATATTTATTAATGATATTAGTTTAGTTAACTACACATTATTTCCAGTGGCATCCTGTAAGGTGCGTATGGTGTGTCTTAAAAAATCGGTTGAAAACCGATTTTAAAGCGTCAATAAAATTAAGGCTTTCAAGTGATCAAAAATAAACCGTCTTTCAATAAGAAAAAGTGGCTCAAAAATCATCTAGACGATGTTTTACGCCTAAAAAAAGAGGGTTTGACCTATCAATCCATCATCCAAGTGCTAAAAAAAGACTTAAACATGCCCTTTGATTTGGAGGAATCACTGTTAAGTCGTTATCTCAAAGAGTTTGCAGAAGATGAATCAACCACTTTAAAGACCAAAACAGCCCTAAAAAACAAAGTTGAACGGCAGATAGACCGACTTACTCGTCAAAATAATGAAATACAAAACCTAAAACGTCGTTTAGACCGTATGGCTGAACGTGAAATGAAGTTTGAAATCGAAAATAAAAACCTAAAAGAGCGTAATCGGATTTTAGAAAATAAGTTTTTGGATGGCGATGCACGTATAGAAGACCTTTTACGCTACAAAGGATTGCACAATTCAAAATGGAAGATTGCAGAACTAGAGCAGAAAAACGATGAGCTATTCCAAACAGTTTTGATGCTTGAAAGACATGCTGAACGATTAGCAAAGCCTCATGAACAGGCTGATGAAAAAATTAGACAACTTGAGAGTGAAATCTCACAGATCAAAGGGGAATATGAACAACTAGAGCAGACTCAACTACTTTCCAATCAAAAAATTAAACAGCTTGAACTGAAGATTGATGTCTTAAAGAATGAAAAACAGGCTCTAGAAAAACAACTTGCCAAAAAAGAAACGCCCATCATTCACCAAGATCAAGAAAAAATTGATCAACTCACACAGGAACGGCAGAAATTCCTTCAAGAAAGAAACCAATTACATATGCTCTCAAAGCGTCTAAAAAGCGATTTAAGCAATTCTGAGCATCAACTTAGTGAAGTATCGCGCTTACTGCATGAAAGCCGAAATAACGCAAAACAGAAGGATTTATGGCGGGCTTTAGCAATCGGATTCGGTTGCTTGGCTGTGATCTTCTTTTTGATATTTATCTTCCTCTAAGACCGCATTTTATTTGGGCCATTATTTCAGTCCAGGAAGGCTGAAATTGGCTCGAATAAAATACGGTCATTGTTGTTTTAGGCTAAACAAAAGCGTGGAACATTGGTTAAAGATTAAGCGTGGAACATGAGAAAATTAAAAAAAAGCCCCGATTGGAGAAAAGGGGCTTTAAAGATTGCATTATAGCTTTGAAAAATAAAGAAAAAATATAAGCATTTCGTATAATCTGCATTATGTTAATTTTAGATTTTCTTAACTTTTTCAATAAGTATCTTGTTTAGTCTACAATCTTATTTATAGCAATTTTTACTATGACATATATGAATATTGAAGACGATTTCGAAAATTTAAAAAAATTAGTTGGTTCAAATGTGAGAATTCACCGATTAAAGAAAGCACTATCTCAAAAGCAACTTAGTGAATTATCAGGCTTAGATGCTAATTATATTGGGAGTGTTGAAAGGGGGGAAAGAAATATTTCGTTGAAAAATCTATATATTATTTCAATAAACTTAGAAGTCTCTATAAACTTACTTTTTTTGAAAAACCTATAGAAATTTACAAGATGCAATACTTTCTGAACATCTCAAATACATCATTAAACCAGCTCAAAATCGATATAAAAAATGATTTCCTACATAGAGCAGGTGGAGTGATTCAAGCCATTCAAACAAGCACTACAGCTAAACCTAAAGAGAAAGCAACTCAGGTAAATAATGCTTTAAATGGGGTACTTATATTAGTAAAAGACTCTTTTACTAATATGAATGGTCTAGATGATGAAGATAAAGCGATAATGGCTCTGATCGTGCAATATATCTTTACCTGTTTAAGTATAGAAAATAGACATAGCGTCTGGAACTATAACTCCATTGATTTTTCTCGCAGGATTGGTGAATTATGGGAAAGATTTTGTTCTGTAGCTTGGGATTATTCTACAATTGCAACTAGATTTACTCCTCCAAATTTTTCAGTTATCACCACAGCTTTTCGAAATAAAGCTCAAACACTTTCCGCAGGTTGCCCTCAGCAACAAGAAATTATTGATTTAGTTAATGATCTGCTCCAAATAATTGGAACCATCAATTTAAAAGAAGATGAAATGTTTCATGTAGATGGGACTAGATATGTTGTCGATTTTAAAAGTGGATTTGGATCTAATGAAAAAGGCAATATGCTTAGACTACAAGCAGTAAGTCACGCTTATAAAAGATTTGATCCCCATACTAAATTGTTATTATTGGTTCGCCAAAATACGAATAATAATTATTTAAATGTATTACGCTCATCTCAAACGTGGGATATATACACAGGGACACAAACATACCAAAAAATAGAATCTCTTACAGATATAAACATTCTATGGGTAGTACAGAATGTTGTAGATTTTAGGAATGATCTATCACCATCATTCCTAAATTATTTGCAAACTACGGCAGGAACACCTATCAATTATCTTGATTGGTAATTAGATAATTTTCTACAAAATTATCTATTTCTTTGGAATCTAGTCTGTTATCTGCCTTTATCTTATTAAAAATAATTAAAGCCTTTGTAAGAGCTTTATTTGTGAAATTAGGTACAGGCAGTTTTTTTATATAATTCGCAGAATTATTTGCAGACCCATTTACCAATCCTTTCATCAGTTTTGAAGCTAACGAACTATTTAAGTAAATAATTAAACATTCTAGATTTTTCCTATCATGGGGAAATATACCAACAACCCCTTGATCAAAAACACTATTTACCATGTAACTTGCTGATATTCTTGAGCTACTTACCATAGGTAAAGAAATTCCTTCCCTAAAATAAAAATTACTATTCTGAAAGCGGGATTTTTTATTGTTTTTATAAAAATTAATAGCTTCTTCAGACCATAAGATAGCATTCGATGGCTTTTCAAAAACCTCACGATGACCACCTCTAATAAATGGTACATATGACTTTTTAGTTTTTTTTAATCCATTTAATTTTTCAATATCATTTAATTCCTTAGTATAAATATCACGATCCCAGTCAATTACATGTCCATTACTTTTTCTTTTTGATAAGAATGGATCAAAACCAATATAGGTAGCATTATCCCCAGTATAAATACCTGTTCGACATTCAGCTAAATCACCTAAAGTTAACCATTCTTTAGGTACTAAGGCATCTTGCTCAATCAATGAATACCTACTCCATCCTTGTTCAATATTTGTAATAAATTTAGTACCTTGAACATTTAATTTAGGTTCAGGAATAGCATCTGAAATAAGACCATCTAATGCTTCACTCCATACAACACTATCTGAATCTTTTAATTTGTCTTTATATCCAGCTATTACACACAAATTTCCATACTTAAAACTTACTGTCTCAAAAGATTTTGATGGAATTCGAATAATATGAGAAGGACGTGCCTCCTCTGCCAAAAATTTTCGAAGAGCATAATGACGATGACTTGTCAAAAAAGTATCTGGTATTAAAAAAACATAACGTCCATTTGCTTTTAATTGTTTAAGACTCATATAAAGAAATAAACCATAGGACTCTTTGACATAAAATTCAGGTAATACTTGCTTTAATTTTTTTCTATATTCAATAGAAAACTCTAAACCATATGGAGGGTTAGCTATAACTGAATCATATGTCTCAGCAATAGAGTTTTCTAAAAAAGCTTCAATAAATGATTCATGCTTAAAAATTACATTTATATTTTCTGAATTAATATTTTTACTAGCTTTAAATGGTAAGTCATCTACATCATATCCAACAACTTTTTTTGGATGCCCTATTAAATTTTTAAGTAGGACGCCTTCCCCAATACTAGGTTCAAGAATTAAGTGATCATGAACAT
>NZ_SMTB01000123.1:0-5413 GCF_006864105.1 Acinetobacter sp. RF14B
GTGCAGCTGCTGTTGGAACCACCGGGGCAGGCTCTACGCTCGGTTCAGCTGTTTGGGTAATTTCTTCTGCCACATTTTCATGGGCTGTTTCTTTAAACTCGGTTTTTTCGTGAGTCAGCGGTTTTAAGTCCTCAGGTTTGATCAGGACCGTTTTGATCTGTTTTGGTGGTTCGGGTGGCTTACTCATGCCCAGAAAAAGTAGGCCCACCAAAGCAACAGCGTGGATTCCCAAGGTAAATCCAATCGCCACTGCTTTTTGCTGAAAGGGTGGTTTCTGATAATTTTTCATACTTTATTCTAATGGTTTGGTCAGTAAACCGACTTGAGACAAACCGGCATCTTGTAGGCTCGACATCAGCGCCATGACATCGCCATAAGGACGGGTGGTGTGACCGTTGATCACGACATTCAGCAACTTGTTATTCTTCTCAGCCTCGGTCTGTGCTTCCACCAAAGTCTGGCTCAACTCAGCTAGTGTGACTGGGCCTGTGGTCTGGTTTTTGTAGTCCAGATAATAGGTTCCATCTTCTTTCAGTGTGACAATAGTGGGTGCATCTTTAGATTCGATGGGTAGGCCATTGGCCTGAGGCAAGTCAACTTTAATACCGCTGGTAATCATGGGAGCTGTCACCATGAAAATAACCAGAAGTACCAGCATGACATCGATATAAGGTACGACATTCATGTCACTTTTCAGTGGTTTTTTAATACGCGCAAAGCGTCCTGCACCTTGAATAGCCATTAGTTCGTGTCCTGTGTTAAGCCCACCGACTGACGTTGCAGCAGCGCCACCATTTCTTCGGCAAACAGGGCACGATCTGAGTACAGGGTTTCGCCTTTAGCGGTGAAATGGTTAAAAGCCAATACAGCTGGAATTGCTGCAAACAGGCCAATGGCTGTAGCAATCAGCGCTTCTGCAATGCCCGGTGCAACGGTGGCCAGCGTTACCTGCTCGACATCAGCCAAGCCAATAAAGGCATTCATGATGCCCCAGACCGTACCAAAAAGACCGACATAGGGTGCAACTGAGCCAATGCTGGCCAAAGCTCCCAATCCCTGTTCAAGTTGTCCCTGATCACGACTGAGGCCGACACGCAGAATACGCTCTGTGCCTTCAATGGACTGGGTAGTCGGCGCATGACGCTTTTTCAGTTTCAGGAACTCACCCAGACCTTGATAGAAAATATCTTCAAGACCGGTACGTTTAGAATTTAGCTGAGCATTGTTATATAAGGTTTTCAGTTCGGCCCCTGACCAGAAAATTTTCTGGAAATGCTGGTCTTCAGCCTGAGCCTTTTTATAGCTCATATATAACTTGGCAATCAGATACCAGCTGTACAATGAGGCTAACAGCAAAGAAAGCATCACCAGTTGTACGACAGGGCTTGCTTGTAAAATAAGATCTGAAACTTGAAGAGATGATTCTAACTGAGTTGCCATAGTTGTTACGTGTGCCAATTAATTTTTTTAGTCTTGTTCCAATTCTTTTCGAATCAGTTCGCGTATTTCATCTGGAAGTCGACGCGGTTTCATTTCTGCACTAATACATGCCAACTCTACCTCGCCAGATGCAAGCATGATTTCACCACGATAAATATTTTGTTGCAATACAAATGATGAAGCTTTACATGAAATGACACGTGCAGTAACAGTAATTAAATCATCCATTAAAATTGGACGCATATACTTCACGCTAATTTTGTGCACAACAAAGTTATAGTCGGACTGATGCCAGTAATGACTGACGCCAGCCGCACGTAACCATTCGGTACGGGTACGTTCCATATAGCGAATATGGTTGGCGTGATAGACAATGCCACCCGCATCAGTATCTTCAATATAGACGCGGATATTGAATTCAAAGTGATTCGCCATAGTTTTGTTCCATGCAGGTTTTACGAAATATTTGCTTGTTTTAAAAGGTGGGGCAAGGTTTGAAATCTACTCTATTCCTTCCTGAAGCCAAGCAAATTAGCGCGTCAAAGTTTAGCATTGTGAGCCTTGAGACCAATGGCACAAGATGTCAAATCTGAGTCGGCACGTTATTGCGTCTGTAGAGCGCAGTCAATTGCTTATTTATGAGGCAATCTTAGCAGGGTGAGTACCTTGACTCACCTAGATCTGAATAGGGGGAAATCCGCTTGTGTTGTTCTGTTTTTAGCTCACTTGAGTCTGCTGAGTGATTTTAATGACGGCAAATGTTTTAGCAGTGCTCAGAAGCATAACTGTATATACCCGGTCTATCCGGTATGAATAACTTGGTTTCTTACCCAAGTTACGACTGACAAACGCTAAGGATTCTCTGCGTTACCCATAAGGACAGGATGATATGAAAATGCTCAATATTGACCGAAAACCATAAGGGAGTATGTACTCCCTTCCGGTCATTTATCTTTTGGTTCAGGTGGAGTCATGCCAAATTGTAAATAGGCCATATTGGTGGCAATACGTCCACGTGCAGTTCGCATGACATAACCTTGCTGAATTAAGTAGGGTTCAATCACATCTTCCAGAGTCCCGGAGTCCTCTGCCATGGCCGCTGCCACGGCTTCAACACCCGCAGGGCCACCCTCAAAACGTTCCAGTAACATCGACAGGTAACGGCGGTCTAAAGTATCCAGGCCATCTTTATCGACATTCAACATATCCAGCGCCCGTTGTGCCATGTCCTGAGTGACTTCACCAGTGCCTTTGACCTGTGCATAGTCACGTACGCGGCGCAGTAAACGGTTGGCAATACGTGGTGTGCCTCGGGCACGGCGGGCGATTTCTTTTGCACCATCGTCTGTCATTGGGACATCCATTAAGCTGGCTGAACGTGACACAATATGGGTCAGGTCAGCAACAGAATAGAACTCTAAACGCTGCACAATGCCAAAACGGTCACGTAGGGGAGAGGTCAGCAGACCAGCACGTGTGGTTGCCGCCACTAGTGTAAATGGAGGTAAATCCAGTTTGATTGAACGGGCAGCCGGACCTTCACCAATCATGATGTCTAGCTGGTAGTCCTCCATCGCTGGGTATAGAATTTCTTCAATGACTGGGGAAAGGCGGTGAATTTCATCAATAAATAAAACATCACCCTCTTCAAGGTTGGTCAGCATCGCTGCCAGATCGCCTGCACGCTCCAGCACTGGGCCTGAAGTGGATTTTAAGTTGCCGCCCATTTCCCGGGCAATAATATTGGCCAGTGTGGTTTTTCCAAGGCCGGGAGGACCAAAAATAAGCGTATGGTCGAGGGCTTCTTCACGGCCACGAGCAGCGCCAATAAAGATTTCCATTTGTTCACGGACCACGGGCTGACCGATGTAGTCATCGAGGGAGGTCGGACGGATGGCACGATCAAAATGATCTTCGGGTTTTTCAGAACCACTGATGAGACGGTCTTGCATATCGATTTAATTCATCTCTTTATTGAAGCTGTTTGATGCTGTTGGGACAGCCTCAAATAATGATTTGTGTTTAACGGCCATTGCGTAGGCGGTATTTTACTTTTGACAGGGCAAAAGTAACAAAACCCTTTGTTAGATTGAGGATATGTCCCTATATCCCAATCTAACGGACGACATCCATGTCGTCTAACGTGTAGTAAAACTAAGTGCTTAACATATGTGGTTGACGTTAATCATTAGCGATTCATCGATTTTAATGCTGCACGGATAATATCGCTGGCTTCAGTAAACTCGCCTTTGGCTGCGTTGACCAGTTTCTGTGCCTCAGCTGGTTTATAACCGAGTGATTGCAAGGCTGCTTCGGCTTCGGCCACTGCAGAATTCCCCATAAACTGAATCTGGGGTGCAGTAGAATTGGCCGGTGTGGTACCTGTGGCCATCGCCTTAAAGCGGTCTCGCAGCTCAATCATCAGGCGTTCAGCGGTTTTTTTGCCCACCCCCGGTACTTTGACCAAGGTGTTGAGGTCTTCGTTCTCAACTGTGTGAATCAGCATTTCTACACTTAACGTTGACAGAATACCGAGTGCCATTTTCGGGCCAACGCCATTTACCTTTAGTAAGGTCCGGAAAATGGTTTTTTCCTGGGCATTTAAAAAGCCATAGAGTAACTGCGCATCTTCACGTACGGCCAGATGTGTCCACAGGGTAATGTGCTGACCTTTTTGGAGCTGGCAAAAGGTGGTAAGTGGTGTATCAATTTCATAACCCACGCCATTTACATTTAACAGGACAGTCGGTGCTTCAAGCGCCAGTACTTCACCAATTAGGCATCCAATCATCTTTTATCATCACTAAATTCAGTTTGTAGCATAGTAGTCAGCATTTTCAGTAAAGGCAAAACCACTGCTGCACAATGGGGGGGTGCTGTCATCATCACTTAATACAGCAGGATATTTTATAATAATCCGACTTTATTGCCCTGTAATTCCTGTGACAGGTTATAGGCCTGATGATCAGAAAATTTTGAGATAATATCCAGCACCTGCATAATATTTTCATAATGGCTGGCTGTGAAATTCGCACCTGAGCGTTGCAGAATCGACATCAGGCGCTGTTCCTTAAAGCTCAGCGTTTTATGCGGTATAGTTAGCGGAATAAATGCATCCAGAATATTCTGCAAGCATTGATGAGCAATGATTTCCAGTCCTGCTTTTTGCGGATGCTCAAAAATCCTGTCACGCGCCAGTTCTTTGGCCCGGTCAATCCCGCTTTCAATATCTGCTGTACAATATTGCAATAACCCACCCTGTAACTGGCCCGATAAAATCTGGTCATGATGTCGGGCAAAGGCCGTGGTCACTTCATTCACCAGGCGTTTCATCACACGGCCACGCAAGGCGGCAATTTTCTGCTGCCAGGTGGTATTGTCCATGGCTATCTCGGACGGAACACCATAGTCGCCCAGCAGATTTAGAAATACCGGCTCCACTTCCTCATAACTCAGCATATTCAGACTGATGCCATCTTCCAGGTCAATCAGGGCATAACAGATGTCATCGGCTGCTTCGAGCAGATAGGTGAGTGGGTGGCGGCAGTATTGATATTCGTCTAACTGGATCAGTCCAAGCTCTTCTGCAATCTGTTTTAAAATATCTTTTTCTGCCTGATAACAGCCAAATTTGGCTCGTTGACTGGCCGGGCGGTCCCCTTGAGAGGCAATGGTTTTGGACAGCCACGGATATTTTAAATAAGCGCCTAAAGTGGCATACGTCAGGCGCATGCCGCCGTCGTTGGGATGATAGTCAATCTTGGTCAGCAGGCGCAGACCTTGGGCATTGCCCTCAAACTGGCGTACATCGGCTTCCTGCTCGGCACTCAAATCTTTTAAGAAGTCCGTATGCGATACATCATCAAACCATTCCCGAATTGCATATTCACCCGCATGACCAAAGGGCGGATTACCAATATCATGCGCCAGACAGGCTGCCTGAATAATCGCGCCGGCATCGGCCGGGGAAATC
>NZ_SMTB01000124.1:0-5357 GCF_006864105.1 Acinetobacter sp. RF14B
AGAGCCTACTCATTTTTGTATTCCTTATTATTAACTATGAGAATAATATATTACCTCATAGTTATGCGTCAATCCCTCATAGTTATGCGTCAATCCCTCATAGTTATGCGTCAATCCCTCATAGTTATGCGTCAATCCCTCATAGTTAAACATTGCAAAGCCATGCATAGCATAGCTTTGAGTAGGGTCTAAAAATCTTTTAAAATATTTAAAAATATAAAAAAAGAGAGGACTCTTAAAACTGCCCTAGGTACTCGCTAAAGCTCGTACTCTATTGAAGCTCGTTCCTCGCTTCGTGGGGCAGTTTTTAGTTAATCCTGTTTGTGAAATCTAAAAGCAAAAGCATTTGTAATGTATTCGCTTCGCTCATACTTTTTGAAAAGCAAAAGCTCCAAAGTTCGCACCCATTCGGGATGCTCTGTACCTACCGTTTAAAATCGAAAGGGAGCTTGTAATCAGAGAAAAGGCGAGGGCGAAATTTTGATGATGCTCAATCGCTCGTAGACACTCGCTCGGTTCTTATTATCTAGGTTTTAATTATTTACTGGAGCTAATCAAAAGTGTGGAACATTGATGAAATAATAGGCGTGGAACGTGAAAAGTCATAAAAAAAGCCCAATCGGGTGTGATTGGGCTATAAACTAGAAACTACAGCATTGATTTCTAAGGAAAATTATAACACATTTCGTATAAGGTGTATTATGTTAATTTTAGGAAAGCTACAAGATAGATTAGAGTCGATTTTTTCTCTTTTTAAATAAATAACAGATCAAAAAGAAATTAAACGTAAATAGGTAACCAATGAAGTATGATCTAAATCATGGATGTGAGTCACTAGGAGATAAGGAATGTCTACTCCTCTATGGATATTAATTTATTTAAGTCTTAGCTTGGTTTGTAAGTGGATTATTTCATGGGGTGGAGCAGATTATATAAAAGGATGGAAAAGTATCTTTTTTTTAGATATGGAAGCAAACTGGAGTGAAGAACAAGTACGAATGATGGCTTTATTCTTTTGGATTAGTTTTTCTATTTTATTTGTTATAGGTTTAATTTATCCAGAATTTAGATTTTATAGACTTAAAAATGACGTATACGAAATTCAACTAAAATAAAAAATAGCGATGGATTTCAGCAGACGCTTACATAGATATTAATGCTATATCAATTTTTTTGGAGGTCTTTGGCTTCCATTTAACATAATGGCTGTTATACGAAATTCAGTTGTCAGAAACCATTTATTACATCAAAAGTAATGAAAAAGTAAAGAATATGACTTATATTATCTTTACTTTAATGGTTTTTGAGTGAGGGAATCATGTCCGCAGTCAATTTCAATATGCGCTTAGAAGCAGAGTTAAAAGAACAAGTTACCCCTATTTTGGAAGACTATGGTTTGACTATGCCTCAAGCATTCAAACTGTTCTTGAATCAAATCGTTAAAACTAAAGCGATTCCTTTGTCTTTTGACTATGCACGAGAACCTGCTTTAACTCCTAAAGCAGCAGCCAAGTTACTTCAATCTTTAAAAGAGATTGAAAATGGCGAGTACACCGAGTACGAAACGGTAGAAGAAGCGATTAAAGCTATGTCGGAAGAAGCACATGGCTAAACGTAAGATTATCGTAACCAGTTCTTTTAAACGTGATATTAAAAGACGTTATTTAGAACTGGTTACGGCTGAATGGGCAGAAGTATTAGATTGTTTAGTCGCAAATAATCCTTTGCCTGAAAAGTATTTAGATCATCCCTTGAAAGGTGGTGCAGAGTTTAAAAATTGTCGTGATTGTCATGTGAAGCCTGATTTAGTCTTGATCTATAGGCTTGTTGGTGACGATATTTTAGAACTGCATCAGTTGGATAGCCATTCCGAAATTTTTGGATGACTATCGCTCGATGCTTTGAAAGATGGCTTTAGCCATGTTTCAAAGTCGGGCAACTTTGCGACTGCTGTCATTGATTCGGTGATGGCAAGAGCCGAGCAAAGTACTGTCTAATCATTATTTTGGGTCAATCACACAATAATCCTTATTCGCTCCGTGACAGTCATTTTTCATGATGCGAACGCAAGACTTCCCATTGCAATTTTTAATATCTAGGCTGTATTTTTGTTCTAGCCATGCAACGTCTGCTCTACGCTGTTTGATTTCGTCCATGCTCGGCACATATAAAAATAATGCTAAAAAGAAAACGATCAGCAAGCTAACAAAAGCACTGGCGTAGATTGCCATGAATCGCCAGTCAAGTTGATTGGTTGCATTGTTTAATTCCCGAATACTGTTGTTGAGTGCGTCTATTTGCTTCTGATTGGCGTTTTTTAGGTGTTTTTCGGTCTTATTGAGTACTCCGCTAGCCACTTCCTTATAAAACGCTTCTAATCGCTTGTTATCGTCTGCTATGGCTTCTCGATACTCTTTCATAGATGCCAGTAAAATATAGAGCTGGTCATCTAGGTCGTTTTGGTTGCTCATCGGTACATTCCGCCCTGATCTAAGTCTTGTGATGCTTTACGGTTGGCTCGCTCGGCTTGCTGTTGCTCTAGTTTTTGCTGTCGTTGTATTTCGGCTTGGCGTTCTTGTTCTAGGCGTTTAGCTTCTTGGTTTTTCTGCCATTGCTCGAAGCCTTGCTCGGCACGGTTTAAACCACGCTGTAAAACGCTGTCTGTGCGCTGTTGCTGTTGTTTGAGGTGTTGGGCGTTGTGTTGCTTCACATGGTCGTTATAACGGCTGATTTCGGTGTCTATGCCTTGTCTACGGAGTTGAGTGACCGAAGTCCCCTCATGAATGGTGGCTTGTAGTCCATTGTTCTGATCGGCATAGCTGCGGTGGTCTATTTTTTCTCGGTAGCCTGCTCGCTCCAGTGCGTGATTGGCTAAGTCCGCCCATGTTTCCCGAATCTGTTTGATGTCGTCTTGGGTTGTTCCCATATTTAGGCTTTTGCGTTTGGCATTACTTAACTCAATATCGGTTTTTGTCGTCAAAGTGAGTTTATTGTCAGGGTCTAATTCAGCTTTTCGGGTGGTCAGCATGATATGGGCGTGATGGTTTTTATCATTTCCGCCTTTGCTGGGTTCGTGAATGGCTAAATCTGCGATCACGCCATAGCGATCAACAAGTGATTGGGCAAACTCTTTTGCTAAGTCCTTACGTTGATCTGCATCCAGTTCATCAGGTAAGGCAATCACCCATTCTCTAGCGGTTCGAGCATCTTTGCGGTTTTCGGACTGTTCCGCCAAGTTCCATAATTCGCTACGGTCTATTTCTATATCAAGGTTAGACACAATTTCGCTATGGGCGACACCGTCCTTTCTCGTAAAGTCGTGGGTTAGTCCTGTTCGTTCATCTTTGAGTTTTTCCCCTGAACGGTAGGCAGACGATGCAACCGCAGTTCGTCCCGAACTTCGATTCACTGTTTTTGTTGAGCAATGATAAATCGCCATTTTTTATTTCGCCTTTTTAAATTGCGTAGCAATTTTTTGGGGTTAAGGGGTGTCCCCTTACGCAACGATGACTTGAATGAAATTCAAGTCGTAAGTGCGCATTTCATGAAAAACACGATAGCATATTAGCCGCTTGAATTTCAATTCATAGGGTCTTATGCTTGAGTGGTTTTCTATATCCTGAAATTAACCGTCATGACAAAATCTGCTGAAAATATCGAAAAGAGAATTGAAGCCCAGTTAGAGAAGCTGAAACAGTTAAAAGCACAGAAACAAGCTATCGAAGCAAGAGAACGTACCAAGCAAAAGGAACAGCAACGAAAAGATGATACTCGGCGTAAAATTCTGCTCGGTTCTTATTTGATTAAAAAAATGCAGAATGAAGCCAATAAAGAAAAAATATTGGCTGAACTCAACGAATATTTAACAGAAAATAGAGATCGACAGCTTTTTGATTTGCCCGATATTGAAGCCTAATTTTTCTTAGCTGTTTGGTTCTTTTGTTCAGCTTGATACTCTGGAATGAGCGTATTTAAAACCTTTTGAATATTGTCCTTGTCTTCTATCTGCAAATTATCTCGATAGTAAATTAAGTCCTGTATTTTGCTTTCCATCTGCATTTTTTCGGTGGGTTCGGCATCTTTGGATAGTCGGGATAATAGGAAGATATAACCGCATATATTTTCTCTCGCAATTTCGTAATTTACGATGTCGGAGTATTCAACGGTCACATGCTTTAGATCGGTTGATAGGTTATTTAATTTGATCATGGCTGGAATCCTGATTTTTCTAAACTTGGATAAACGGATGTTGAAATTACTTAATCTTTAAAATCCGTTTCAGTCCGCAATGTTTTAAAAATTCGCTTTGCCGTTTCTTCTCGGACGGATGTAGGGTCACGTAAAATATTGGCAATCCATATAGCAAACGCTGAATAATCTTTATTGTCGGCTAAATCTGAGATGCTATGAACCTTAGACAATACTGAACTATAGGTTTTAATTTGACTGTCAGATAAGTTGCTGAACATATCTATAGTCTTTTGATCTCGTTGAGATTCTATTTTTTTAGGTGATAATTTTTGCTTAAATTTCAATTCTATGTGTGTGAATTTTCGCCCTGTTTTTAACAGTTTATATTTAATTGTAATGGGAGATTTTTCATTAAGTTCATCAATTGCGGTATCTATTACCCATCTTTTTAAGTCTGCCGTTAATGGATATTTATTATTTAAATCAAGCATATTCCGCAAGTCATCAAGCCTTATTTTTCGATAACCTGTACTCTTGAACTGCATCATTAATTCATAAAATCGAACGCTATACCCACTACTTACTCCTGCTATGTCTTGAAGAAAATATTGTGTGAAGTTAGACGATAAGTTACTAATAAAAGGTAATACAGACTTACTAAATCTTATTGCAGCCAAAATATAATCTTCTGCATAAGGATCGCTTCCCGTTACCTCTTGGATAAATTCAGGATTAGCCAAAGCCCAATCACTATTGTATTTCATGATGTCTTGAACCCATCGAGTTTTAAACGTCCCTGCTTCAGTTGTTATTGTGATAACTCTATTAAAAAGTCGATCACATGCTTCTCTGATTTCCCTGCTTGCTGTTTTTGGGTTAACACCTAACTCAATAAATGATTCCCTTGTGACGCAATAACCTGTGTTATCTGTCACTTCTTCACCTTTAGGTATACAGGCTATAGCGGCCAAAATTAAGCGCTGTTCATTCAAAGACAGTTGATAACTAGCTTCAATAATATTATTTGCCTTGACTACTAAGAGCCTACTCATTTTTGTATTCCTTATTATTAACTATGAGAATAATATATTACCTCATAGTTATGCGTCAATCCCTCATAGTTATGCGTCAATCCCTCATAGTTATGCGTCAATCCCTCATAGTTA
>NZ_SMTB01000125.1:0-5300 GCF_006864105.1 Acinetobacter sp. RF14B
AATAATGAGCTGGCGATGACTTACTCTCACATGGGTAACCCCACACTACCATCAGCGCAAAGAGGTTTCACTTCTGAGTTCGGGAAGGGATCAGGTGGTTCACTCTTGCTATGGTCGCCAGCACAACTGTTTATGGACTTGTTCGGGTCTTATCTGACTGCTTTTGCAGTGTTTGCCTTACTTGGTACCAAATAGAATACATTAACAGGGATATCTGGGTTGAATATTGTCGTACTAACGAGCTTCTGAATCAAGCTGTTTTGCTGGATATCGAATCAATTGTGCTTTATACAACAACTGTTTGGGTGTTGTATAGTCAAGCCTCACGAGCAATTAGTACTGGTCAGCTTCATGTATCGCTACACTTCCACATCCAGCCTATCAACGTCGTAGTCTTCAACGGCTCTTTAGGAGACATAAAGTCTCGGGGAAATCTTATCTTGAGGTAGGCTTCCCGCTTAGATGCTTTCAGCGGTTATCCCTTCCGAACATAGCTACCCGGCGATGCCACTGGCGTGACAACCGGTACACCAGAGGTTCGTCCACTCTGGTCCTCTCGTACTAGGAGCAGATCCTCTCAAATTTCCAACGCCCACGGTAGATAGGGACCGAACTGTCTCACGACGTTCTAAACCCAGCTCGCGTACCTCTTTAAATGGCGAACAGCCATACCCTTGGGACCTGCTTCAGCCCCAGGATGAGATGAGCCGACATCGAGGTGCCAAACACCGCCGTCGATATGAACTCTTGGGCGGTATCAGCCTGTTATCCCCAGAGTACCTTTTATCCGTTGAGCGATGGCCCTTCCATACAGAACCACCGGATCACTAAGACCTACTTTCGTACCTGCTCGACTTGTTGGTCTCGCAGTTAAGCGCGCTTTTGCCTTTATACTCTACGCGTGATTTCCGACCACGCTGAGCGCACCTTCGTACTCCTCCGTTACTCTTTAGGAGGAGACCGCCCCAGTCAAACTACCCACCAGACATGGTCCTCGTCCCGGATCACGGGACAGAGTTAGAACCTCAATATTACCAGGGTGGTATTTCAAGGATGGCTCCATGGCAACTGGCGTCGCCACTTCAAAGCCTCCCACCTATCCTACACAGGTAAGATCAAAGTTCAATGTCAAGCTGCAGTAAAGGTTCACGGGGTCTTTCCGTCTAGCCGCGGGTACACCGCATCTTCACGGCGAATTCGATTTCACTGAGCCTCTGCTGGAGACAGCGCCGCCATCATTATGCCATTCGTGCAGGTCGGAACTTACCCGACAAGGAATTTCGCTACCTTAGGACCGTTATAGTTACGGCCGCCGTTTACTGGGGCTTCGATCAAGAGCTTCGCTTACGCTAACCCCATCAATTAACCTTCCAGCACCGGGCAGGCATCACACCCTATACGTCCACTTTCGTGTTTGCAGAGTGCTATGTTTTTAATAAACAGTTGCAGCGGCCTGGTTTCTGAGGCTGCCAGCAGCTCAAGGAGCAAGTCCTATCACCACCGGCAGCGTACCTTCTCCCGAAGTTACGGTACCATTTTGCCTAGTTCCTTCAGCAGAGTTCTCTCAAGCGCTTTGGTCTACTCGACCTGACCACCTGTGTCGGTTTCGGGTACGATTCCTGTGTAACTGAAGCTTAGAGACTTTTCCTGGAAGCATAGTATCAGCCACTTCACCAGTAAACTGGCTTGCTATCAGTTCTCAGCATAGAGCACCCCGGATTTGCCTAAGATGCATGCCTACAACCTTTCACCTGGACAACCAACGCCAGGCTGACTTAACTTACTCCGTCCTCTCATCGCATTACACAGAAGTATTGGAATATTAACCAATTTCCCATCGACTACGCCTCTCGGCCTCGCCTTAGGGGTCGACTCACCCAGCCCCGATTAACGTTGGACTGGAACCCTTGGTCTTTCAGCGAACGGGTTTTTCACCCGTTTTATCGTTACTCACGTCAGCATTCGCACTTCTGATACCTCCAGCAGACTTCTCAATCCACCTTCATCGGCTTACAGAACGCTCCCCTACCACTTACGCATAAGCGTAAATCCGCAGCTTCGGTACTATATTTTAGCCCCGTTACATCTTCCGCGCAGGCCGACTCGACTAGTGAGCTATTACGCTTTCTTTAAAGGGTGGCTGCTTCTAAGCCAACCTCCTAGCTGTCTATGCCTTCCCACATCGTTTCCCACTTAATATAGATTTAGGGACCTTAGCTGGCGGTCTGGATTGTTTTCCTCTTGACTACGGACGTTAGCACCCGCAGTCTGTCTCCCGGATAGTACTCATTGGTATTCGGAGTTTGCATCGGTTTGGTAAGTCGGGATGACCCCCTAGCCGAAACAGTGCTCTACCCCCAATGGTATTCGTCCGAGGCGCTACCTAAATAGCTTTCGGGGAGAACCAGCTATCACCGAGTTTGATTAGCCTTTCACCCCTATCCACAAGTCATCCCCCGGCTTTTCAACGACGGTGGGTTCGGTCCTCCAGTTAGTGTTACCCAACCTTCAACCTGCTCATGGATAGATCACCCGGTTTCGGGTCTATACCCAGCAACTAAAACGCCCTATTAAGACTCGATTTCTCTACGGCTCCCCTATTCGGTTAACCTCGCTACTGAATATAAGTCGCTGACCCATTATACAAAAGGTACGCAGTCACCGAACAAGTCGGCTCCCACTGCTTGTATGCATGCGGTTTCAGGATCTATTTCACTCCCCTCACAGGGGTTCTTTTCGCCTTTCCCTCACGGTACTGGTTCACTATCGGTCAGTCAGGAGTATTTAGCCTTGGAGGATGGTCCCCCCATATTCAGACAAGGTTTCACGTGCCTCGCCCTACTCGACATCATTATCTAAGCCCTTTCGTGTACAGGACTATCACCCACTATGGTTGCACTTCCCAGAGCATTCCACTAAAACTTAGATAACTTAATGGGCTCTTCCCCTTTCGCTCGCCGCTACTGAGGGAATCTCAATTGATTTCTTTTCCTACGGGTACTGAGATGTTTCACTTCCCCGCGTTCGCCTCAATAACCTATGTATTCAGTTATTGATACCTACCTTATGGTAAGTGGGTTTCCCCATTCAGACATCTCCGGATCACAGGATATTTGCCGCCTCCCCGGAGCTTTTCGCAGGCTATCACGTCTTTCATCGCCTCTGACTGCCAAGGCATCCACCACATGCACTTAATTACTTGACTATACAACCCCAAACAGTCGTTCATCCCTACAAGCAGGATGAGCAACATGATTAACCAGTTTCTCAGTCAATCACACAGTTGGCGTTTGTGCACTTAAGCACTGTACAGCTTCAATTAGATTCATATACCAAAACGCTTGATTCAGTTAATTTCGCTAGTTCTCATTTCAAGTACAGTCATTAACAGGTAATAAATTACTGTTAACTTCCGTTCTATCTATGAGTATGAACAAATTATTTCAACTCAAATATATGCTGTTAATGATTTTTCTAGCCTTCGTCAGGTCTAGAAACTGTGATAAATCACAGAGGTTAACAAGTATAAACTTACTAAGCTCTATAATCTATGGTGGAGACTAGGAGAGTCGAACTCCTGACCTCCTGCGTGCAAAGCAGGCGCTCTACCAACTAAGCTAAGTCCCCAGCTTATCATTTAGATTTAATGTTTCTGATTCTCCGTCTTACTCTGCAATTGCTTGCTTCGTCAGTAGTGGTGGGTCTGACAAGACTTGAACTTGTGACCCCACGCTTATCAAGCGTGTGCTCTAACCAACTGAGCTACAGACCCTCAGATACATCAATGAAGAACAACTTGTTGTGGATTCTTACCAATCGTCAATCTTTCGTTAAGGAGGTGATCCAGCCGCAGGTTCCCCTACGGCTACCTTGTTACGACTTCACCCCAGTCATTGGCCACACCGTGGTGAACGTCCTCCCGAGGGTTAGACTATCCACTTCTGGTGCAACAAACTCCCATGGTGTGACGGGCGGTGTGTACAAGGCCCGGGAACGTATTCACCGCGGCATTCTGATCCGCGATTACTAGCGATTCCGACTTCATGGAGTCGAGTTGCAGACTCCAATCCGGACTACGATCGGCTTTTTGAGATTAGCATCACATCGCTGTGTAGCAACCCTTTGTACCGACCATTGTAGCACGTGTGTAGCCCTGGCCGTAAGGGCCATGATGACTTGACGTCGTCCCCGCCTTCCTCCAGTTTGTCACTGGCAGTATCCTTAAAGTTCCCACCCGAAGTGCTGGCAAATAAGGAAAAGGGTTGCGCTCGTTGCGGGACTTAACCCAACATCTCACGACACGAGCTGACGACAGCCATGCAGCACCTGTATCAGAGTTCCCGAAGGCACCAATCCATCTCTGGAAAGTTCTCTGTATGTCAAGGCCAGGTAAGGTTCTTCGCGTTGCATCGAATTAAACCACATGCTCCACCGCTTGTGCGGGCCCCCGTCAATTCATTTGAGTTTTAGTCTTGCGACCGTACTCCCCAGGCGGTCTACTTATCGCGTTAGCTGCGCCACTAAAGCCTCAAAGGCCCCAACGGCTAGTAGACATCGTTTACGGCATGGACTACCAGGGTATCTAATCCTGTTTGCTCCCCATGCTTTCGCACCTCAGCGTCAGTATTAGGCCAGATGGCTGCCTTCGCCATCGGTATTCCTCCAGATCTCTACGCATTTCACCGCTACACCTGGAATTCTACCATCCTCTCCTATACTCTAGCCCCCCAGTATCGAATGCAATTCCCAAGTTAAGCTCGGGGATTTCACATCCGACTTAAAGAGCCGCCTACGCGCGCTTTACGCCCAGTAAATCCGATTAACGCTCGCACCCTCTGTATTACCGCGGCTGCTGGCACAGAGTTAGCCGGTGCTTATTCTGCGAGTAACGTCCAGCACTCCTGGGTATTAACCAGGGTACTCTCCTCCTCGCTTAAAGTGCTTTACAACCAAAAGGCCTTCTTCACACACGCGGCATGGCTGGATCAGGGTTCCCCCCATTGTCCAATATTCCCCACTGCTGCCTCCCGTAGGAGTCTGGGCCGTGTCTCAGTCCCAGTGTGACGGATCATCCTCTCAGACCCGTTACAGATCGTCGCCTTGGTAGGCCTTTACCCCACCAACTAGCTAATCTGACTTAGGCTCATCTATTAGCGCAAGGTCACAAGTGATCCCCTGCTTTCCCCCGTAGGGCGTATGCGGTATTAGCGCTCCTTTCGGAACGTTGTCCCCCACTAATAGGCAGATTCCTAAGTATTACTCACCCGTCCGCCGCTAGGTTCCAGTAGCAAGCTACCTTC
>NZ_SMTB01000126.1:0-5294 GCF_006864105.1 Acinetobacter sp. RF14B
GCCCCGAAATTGCGCTGAATGCCAATGCTCTCCTGGGCGCACTGAATGAAACTGTCCCCCTCTTGGGTAATTCCTTATTGAATTCCAAAGTGGTCAATAAACCGCACACCAAAATGCGGGATGCAATTCTCTGCCGTACCAATGCCCGGGCGATGGAGCTGCTATTGGCCGGTCTGGTTCGGGGGGATAAAGTCAGTCTGCAAGCTGACCATGTCAAGCTGAACCGCTTTGTCGATGCTGCCAGCATGCTCAAACAAGGGAAACGCGTCATTGATGTACCGGAACTGGCCTGGTTTAATTCCTGGCATGATGTGCATGAGTATTGCGAAACCAATGAAGGCAGTGACATCAAGCCGCTGGTCAAACTGGTCGATGAACACGGCACAGATTCACTCAAAACGGCACTGGCCAAAATTACCCCGATCGCCCAGGCTGATTATATTATTTCTACGGCGCACAAGGCCAAAGGCCTAGAATGGGACCGGGTACATATCGAAGATGACTATCAGTTCAAGCTGAATGAAAAAGATCATAAAATTAGCGATGAGGAATTACGTTTACTGTATGTGGCCTGTACACGCGCTAAAGTAAGCTTAAATATTCATCATATTTATGACCTGATTCAACAGTTAAAGCTCAGGATGCCACAATCACTGCGCCAAGCCATTGGCTAGTCACCTCCTAAGGGTCAAGCTTTAGAGACAGGTGATCTATGCATTCTATGTATATTGAATCCATTCGACCGAAACATACGCTGTAATTTTCTGATCTTCGCCTGGATTTTAATCCTCAGCGCCCGGTTACGCTGCTTTTAGCTGCTTAGGGCACTGGCAAAAGCACTTTTTTACTGTGTTGCTGTGATCAGGCACTGCCTGGTTCGCTGTGCGTGACCACGATGGCCGGACTGTGGGGCTAAACCTGTTAGATCAGGACACTTTGCAATACCGGCTCCGCTCCCAGATTGATCTTCAGGTCCGTTTTCTGGAAGAGATTAAGTGATTGGCGGAGTCCAGCCAGATAGACCCGATAGCCTCCCTCTCCTATTTCTAACAACTTTATAAAGCCCTGAACAGTAAAGACCTAGCACTCTGTAAGGCGGTAATCCAACCGCTTGATGCCCTGATGTTCAGCTCTTAACTAAAAATAATCCGGCGATTTGTTACAGCGCATACTTACGATATTACTGTGATTGCATTGACCTCGTTTGATCGTTTTTTTTGAGTGATTTCATGAAATCAGCGATATTGAAAATGCACAACGTGCAAAAATTATTGATCAGCTGTTAAAACTCAGCCTGCAAGCTTCATAGCTACAACTTGAGCCGCTTTATGCTGACTTGGGATTACAGCGCAGTCAATGTGCGGCTACCTGTGCAAGCTTTCCGCTGGAACATCCGTCTACCCTTCAGTCATCTGGAAATATTTCAGCTGATTCCGGCATAGCTCAGTTCTGAACCGCAGCAGCTACTCGTACAAGTTCTTATTCAATAAAAAATCTGCTGCCCCCGCCAGAATTACCGTAATCTGATTTAAACACATTCGCGATAAATTTAAGCTGAAGCCTTATATGGATTGCTCTGCCGATGATTAATGCTCTAGCATTTTCTGGGTTCAAATGGCGACTTTATCCATTTTTATCAATCAAGATGCCTGATCTGATCTTTATTTTCGGTCAATTTAATCCGAGCGATTTCAGCATCCACCCCATTGAAAAATCAGCTCACGTATAATTGAAATGTTCTGAATAAAAACGTTGATGTTGTGGTTATCCTGTAATATGATCGGTTTTATCTGCAAATTTCACTGTGAAATCGGAATTTGCTATCGTTTATAGGTTGTGCAATACAACTGTTTTTATTCTTTTGAATACCATTTTGGCTTTCAAGATCGAGAAGTTTTGGATCATTCTTTGTGCTCCTGTAATCCTTGAAAGATAAAATTTCACCCTAGGTTTATTACAACCTAAACACGACAATGGATACGAGTGTGCTGCCGATTATTATATTGTTACCCTTAGTATTAGGCACAACCCTTGTCTCGTGGCTGAAGCAATTTTCCCGCGGGGTAACGGCTTTAGGCGCAATTGGCGTCAGCCTGAGCAGTTTTCTACTCTTAGTGAGCCAGGCACCTGCAGTATTTAAGGGTGCCGTCATTATTCAAAGTTGGTCCTGGTTACCGCAACTCGGGATCGATTTCAGTTTCCGTCTGGACTCACTGGGCCTGCTCTTTTCCCTGTTGATTAGCGGTATTGGTACGCTGATCTACATTTATGCCTATTACTATCTCAGCCCCAAAAATTCGCTCAGTAAACTGTACATCCTGCTCATGCTGTTTATGGCAGCCATGCTTGGTATTTCATTATCTAATAATCTGCTGATTCTGCTGGTGTTCTGGGAAATGACCAGTATTTCCTCCTTCCTGCTGGTGGGTTACTGGAGCAATTACGAGGCGGCACAGCGCGGTTCACGTATGGCGCTGACCATTACCGGTATGGGTGGTCTGGCCATGCTCGGTGGCTTTATCCTGCTGGGTCAGATGACGGGAACTTATCAGATCGACCAGATTCTGACCATGACTGAGCAGATTCAGGCCCATCATTTATTTGTTCCCACCTTGCTGCTGATTCTGCTTGGCGCTTTTACCAAAAGTGCCCAGTTTCCGTTTCATTTCTGGTTACCGAATGCCATGGCCGCGCCTACACCGGTGTCTGCCTATCTGCATTCAGCGACGATGGTCAAAGCCGGGCTCTTTTTAATAGCACGTTTGTTGCCAATTTTTGCCGGAGCCGCGTTATTTCATAATATCGTGACCTTCGTTGGCCTGTTCACTTTGTTGATAGCGGCCTTCTTTGCCATTTTTAAAGAGGACCTGAAAGGTCTGCTTGCCTATTCGACCATCAGCCATTTGGGCCTGATCATGTGTCTGCTCGGTATTGGCTCACCGCTGGCAGTGGCCGCCGCGATTTTCCATATTATTAACCATGCCACCTTTAAAGCAGCGCTGTTCATGATTGCCGGTATTATTGACCATGAGTCAGGCACGCGTGATTTGCGTAAACTATCCGGTTTATGGCAGCTGCTTCCCTTTAGCGCCACCCTGACAATGATCACGGCCGCTTCGATGGCAGGTATGCCTTTGACCAATGGTTTCCTGTCCAAGGAAATGTTCTTTACCGAACTGGTTTCGACCTTAAGTGGTCCGGTGATGGTGGTGTCAGCCATTGCTGCAACTCTGGCTGGTATTTTTGCAGTTGCCTATTCTATTCGTCTGGTACATGGCGTGTTCTTTGATGGGCCGCTCGGCCAGCAAGTACCGAATAAAACAGCGCATGAGCCACCTTTCGGTATGCGTGCACCAGCCACCTTACTGGCCATCTTATGTATTCTGGTCGGGTTGCTGCCTGCCTTACTGGTTGAAAACATCGTCAATAGTACAGCGCGGGCTGCTACCCAAAATTTTGCTTTTGAAGGAACCCATCTGGCCTTATGGCATGGTATTAACCTGCCGCTGTTCATGAGTCTAGTTGCCCTGATTGGTGGGATAATCTTTTATTTTGCGCTGGCCAAAGGCGGTACCATTCGTGAAATTGATCTGGACCCGAAACTCGGCAGATTACAGGGCCGCATTCTCTTTGACCTGTTTCTGAAAAGCCTGTTATTAAATTCGCGCCGTTTCCGTCGCACCACTGAAAATGGCAAGCTGCAAAGCTATCTCTTATGGATTATGCTGTTTACCACAACTCTGGTTGCCCTGCCCCTGATCGGCAATGGCATCACTGCCGGTACGCGTGAACTGACGCATGCGCCTACCCTGGCGATTGTGTTGTGGCTATTACTCTTCTCGGCCTGCTGGATGATGCTGTGGTTTCATCATGAGCGGATCAAGGCGGTACTGATTAGTGGTGCGGTGGGTCTGGTTGTCACGATGGTCTTTATCGGCTTTTCGGCACCAGATTTAGCGCTCACCCAGATCACGGTCGATGTGGTCACTACGGTACTGCTACTCATGAGCCTGTCTTTATTACCTCAATTAACGCCGTATGAGTCCAGCATGTCTCGCCGCTGGTGCGATGCCATTATCGCCATTACAGGCGGTGTCGGCATTGCTGTCATTGCCTGGCTGATCTTAACCCGCGATCATAATTCATTGTCCTGGTTCTTCCTGCAACAATCCATTCCTCTGGGCGGCGGTACTAATGTGGTCAATGTGATTCTGGTCGATTTCCGTGGGTTTGATACTTTCGGCGAAATTACCGTACTGGGTATTGCCGCCATTGGAGTGCTCAGCTTGATGGATGGCATGCGCGCGCATGGCGCTACCATGACCCAAGGCCTGACCTATCGCTTTAATCCGTCGCCTCTCATGCTACGGATCACTGCATCCTGGATTTTACCAGTCGCGCTGGTGATCAGCCTGTATATCTTCCTCAGAGGCCATAACCTGCCAGGGGGGGGATTTATTGCCGGTCTGGTAACCTCATTGGCCTTGATTATTCAATATATTGCAATCGGTCAGGATCAGGCTGAAAAACTGCTGGGGGCTAAATCTGGACGTCTCTATGAAATCTGGATTGGTGTAGGTTTAACCATCGCCGGCCTCACCGGTGTGGCTGCCTGGTTCTGGTCACGTCCCTTCCTGACCAGTGCACATATTTATGTCTCACCACCCATCTTGGGGGAAATGCATCTGGCTTCGGCGGCCCTGTTTGATGCCGGCGTATATATTACGGTGGTAGGTGCCACCATGCTGATGATCTCAGTTCTGGGCGACTCCCGTCACTCCAGCATGACCGGTCCGGTACCAAGAGGATAATAAAAATGATTAGCTTAGAACTTTTATTAGCTTCTGCGATCGGTCTGCTCACCGCTACCGGTATTTACTTAATTCTGCGGGCACGTACTTTTCCGGTGGTATTGGGACTGGCCATGATCGGCTATGCCGTGAATATGTTCCTGTTTGCGATGGGACGGATCCAAATGAATTCTCCCGCCGTCCTAACCACTGCCACGGAAGTGACCGACCCTCTGCCTCAGGCACTGGTATTAACGGCCATTGTCATCGGTTTTGCCACGACCGCCTTTATTGTTCAGCTCGCCCTGCGTAGCCGCTACGAATCAGGAACAGACCACGTTGATTCAAAAGAAGAAAGCTTGCAAGTTGATCCACGTGAGGATGAGCCATAATGACTGAATTCCTCAATTTCTGGACTCAACATACCCCGATTTTCAGTATCCTTCTGCCGGCATTTACGGCATTTACTCTGCTGCTTCTGGGCAACCCCGGTGCTGGTGCTCT
>NZ_SMTB01000127.1:0-5133 GCF_006864105.1 Acinetobacter sp. RF14B
CTGCGCAGACTCATGGCCGGTTGCAAATTCCAGTGCTCGATACTATGCGCCGGATAGTCCGGTGAACTGCCATAGAGCATAATGCCGCTACGCACAATATCTGAATGTAGCTGCTGATGTCGGAGAATAGCTGCGCTATTGCTTAGCGAGATTTTGCCCGGCAGACCTTGGGTCGTTTGAGCAAAAACCAGTTGCTGATGTTCAATGCCCTCTCGGCCCAAGCGCATGCTATCGGCATCAGAAAAATGCGTCATATGGCTAATTGAGCGTATCTGCCGGATGCTTTGCAGTTCTTGAAATACTGCGGCATATTGTTCGGGCAGAAATCCGAGCCGGTTCATGCCGCTATTCATTTTCAGAAATACATCCAGCTGAGCTTCTGGTTGCAGACTGACAAATGATTTAAGCCATTCCAGCTGATGCGGAGCATGAATGGCAAAGGCCATTGCATACTTGGCACAGTCAAATAAATCTTCTAGACCAAAGATACCTTCGAGCAATAATAGCGGTTTGTCGCAGCCCAAGGCTCTGAGACGTTTGCCTTCAGCAATATCTAGAAAGGCAAAGCCATCCGCCTGTTGCAAGGCCGGATATACCCGCTCAATGCCGTGCCCATAGGCATCTGCCTTAACCACGGCAAAGACCTGACTTTGGGCTGCAAAGGAACGGGCGACTTTCAGGTTATGTTTTAGTGCCTGTTGATGAATGACCGCGTGAATTGGACGTGGCATAACTCGCTTCCCTGAATCCAAAAATCCTTAAAAACTGCTTAAGCTGCCTGCTGATAACGGTTCAGCGACAAGCCCTCAGTACTGATTTCAGGCGTTTGCCCCAACATCAGATCACTAATCAGCTTTCCTGAACCACATGCCATAGTCCAGCCCAAAGTTCCGTGTCCGGTATTCAGGAACAGGTTTTTATAACGGGTTTCACCAATAATCGGGGTACTGTCCGGCGTCATTGGACGTAAACCAGTCCAGAAACTGGCCTGCTCCATGTCTCCACCCGGGAACAGGTCACGAGTCACCATTTCCAGAGTCGCACGGCGATCTTCATTTAGGCCTAAATTAAAGCCGGTCAGTTCTGCCATACCACCCACCCGGATACGCTGGTCAAAACGGGTCAGGGCAATCTTGTAGGTTTCATCCAGCACTGTCGATTCAGGTGCATGAGCAGCATCCACAATCGGAATGGTCAGTGAATAACCTTTCACCGGATAAACCGGTAAATCCAGATGCAATGGTTTTAAGAAATCACGTGAATAACTACCAAAAGCCAGCACATATTTGTCAGCAGTCAGCACCTTGCCATTCACCACAACACCTTTGATTTGATCTCCTTCCACAATCAGTTTTTCAACATTCTGATTAAAGCGAAATTCAACTCCCATACCTTTGGCATAATTTGCAAGCGCATTGGTAAACAGGTAGCAATCCCCGGTTTCATCATTCGGCAAATGCAGACCACCCACCAGTTTGTCCTTGGCTTCGGCCAGAGCAGGCTCAACCTTGGCCAGTCCATCGCGGTCTAGCAGCTCAAATTCAACACCCGTTTCTTTCAGGACTTCAATATCTCGCTGGACTGCCTCTACTTGTGCCTCTTTACGGAAGATTTGCAACGTTCCTTTAGAGCGGTTTTCATAAGAAATACCGATATCACGACGCAAATTGCGTAAACAGTCACGGCTATATTCTGCCACGCGCACCATACGTTCTTTATTGACGGCATAATGCTGGGCATTACAGTTTTTCAGCATTTGCGCCATCCATTTCAGCTGCCACAAGCTGCCATCGACATTAATGGCCAGCGGTGCATGATGCTGAAACATCCACTGCACAGCTTTAAACGGAATACCAGGTGCGGCCCATGGCGTCGAATAGCCTGGAGAAATCTGGCCGGCATTACCAAAACTGGTCTCTTCAGCCGGCCCTGCCTGGCGATCAAGAACAGTGACCTCTGCTCCCTGCTGTGCAAGATAGTAGGCACTTGTGACTCCAATGACTCCACCACCCAGTACAATAACGCGCATGACATGATCCTCAATGACATTTATAGTTTATTTCACTAGTATATTTTTGGTTAAATAGTGAATTTCACTGTTTTATGAGGATTAATCCAGTGAATCAGCCAATTTTATCGTGCGAATTTAAAAAAGAGAGGAAATAACAAATGCGTAAACTGGACCGGGTAGACCGCATGATTCTAGACATCCTGCAACACGATGGACGGATTGCCATTAGTGAGCTGGCCGCCCGGGTCAACCTGTCGACAACGCCCTGTTCAGAACGGGTCAAGCGACTGGAACGCGATGGTATCATCATGGGATATTACGCCCGTTTAAATCCCGCAAAGGTTGAGCGCAACTTGCTGGTTTTTCTGGAAATCAAGCTCTCTGCAAAGTCTGGCGATGTTTTTGATCAGGTGGCGCGGGATTTAATCGAAATCCCGGAAGTACTGGAATGTCATCTAATTTCAGGTGAATTTGATTATCTGGTCAAAGCGCGTCTCAAAGAAATGAGTGCGTACCGTCGGCTACTCGGCGATTTACTCAAAAAATTACCCTCTTCTGCATCTTCGCATAGCTATATTGTGATGGAGGAAGTAAAAGAAAGTTTATATCTGGATGTCGGACTTTAAACGCTTGTTCAGACTCTTCCAAAACCTGAAAATAGCAAAGCCTCTATCCTAGGCTTTGCTATGAGATATTGATCTAAATAAAATGGATTCGGTTCCTCTGTTTAGATAGATCAAGAGGATCATTTAAACCTCAGGTAGGAATACGCAACACCTGACCCGGGAAAATATCATCTGCGTCTTTTAATAAAGGGCGATTGGCCTGAAAGATTTTATTATACTGGTTGGCATCGCCATAAAAATCCTTGGAGATTTTAGATAAAGTGTCTCCAGATTTGACGGTATAAAATTTACTTTCCGCTTCAGGATTGCTTACAGTCAACTGATCATCAACTTGGGCTACATGATCAATATTTCCCACTGCCAGAATAATTTTTTCACGGTCGGCCTGACTCTGTACTTTTCCGCGTACGGTAGCCAGATCGGTTGTCGAATTATAACTAATTGATAATCCGCTAATCGGTAGGCCCAAACTCTTTACATGCCCCAATAATTTATTGGCAACTTCTTGTGCAGAAGGTTCTGCTGCGGCAGCTTGTGGCGTAGTCTGTTGTGGCTCTGCGGCAGCCGTATTTTTCTTGCCTATCCCTTTTACGAAATCAAAAATCCCCATATCCCAACTCCTTTCTCATTGTTAATTAAGATCATTGTTATTAGTATAGTGAAAGCAGCAGATATAGAGTTATACATTGGTAAGCAAGAGTAATGGACTGTAAAGACTTTAAAATCTTTTTAGACAAAAACAAAAAAACCACCTGAATGGTGGTTTTTAAGTTCAGCCCAAGAGCTGAAAATCAGTAATTAACCCAGTTTCTTAGAAACATAGTCAATTGCAGATTGAACAGTAGTGATTTCGTTAGAATCTTCATCAGGAATTGTGATGTCGAAGTCATTTTCGAAAGACATAACAAGCTCAACCAGGTCTAGAGAGTCAGCACCCAAGTCATCCATGAAAGATGCTTCGTTTTTAATCTCTTCGACTTTGATACCAAGTTGTTCTGCAACCGCTTGCTTAACGCGTTGTTCGATATCGCTCACAGGAATTCTCCTCATTGCTTGTGGCGTTTTTAATGCCGTTAGTTTAATTGAATCTAAAAAATTTGGAAAGTTAATACATGTGCTGTTTAGCTCATGTATAAACCACCATTTACGTGAATGACTGTACCGGTAATGTAACTGGCTTTTTCAGAAGCCAGAAAACTTACCGCATTAGCGATATCCTGTGGATCACCTAAACGGTTTAAAGCCACCTGATCACTCATCTTCTTGCGAATTTCTTCACTTAACTGTTCTGTCATTTCAGTCGCAATAAAGCCCGGTGCAACTGAGTTGACTGTAATCTGACGGCTGCCCATTTCCTTGGCCAGACTGCGGCCAAATGCCTCAATTCCTGCTTTTGCCGCAGAATAGTTGGCCTGTCCCGGGTTGGCAAAGTGCGCGACCACAGAACTGATATTGATAATGCGGCCAAAACGCGCCTTGGTCATACCTTTCAGGACACGTTTAGACAAGCGATAGACAGCTTTTAGATGAATGTTCAGGATGTCATCCCAGTCATCTTCCGACATACGCAATAACAGGTTGTCTTTGGTAATTCCGGCATTATTCACCAGTACCAGTACCGAACCGAAGTCTTTTTCAATCTCGGTTACCAGCGCATCAATAGCAGCACCATCGCGCACATCCAGAACCTTGCCTGCACCCTGCTCTGCAAACTGTGCAGAAAGTTTTTCCGCACCAGCTTCAGAAGTTGCAGTTCCTACCACAAAATAACCGTCTTGAATTAATTGTTGTGCAATTGCCGCACCAATACCACGGCTTGCACCTGTCACCAAGGCAACTTTACGTTCCTGTGTCATGCAATTTTCCCTTCTGCCACCAATACGGTGTTTAGTGCATCTTCCAGACGAGACTGAGTATCGAGTGGAAGTGCTTTTTCAATTTTTGGTAAACGTTTTGCCATATTGGCCAATACATTCCCCGGACCACATTCTACGATGTATTCAATTCCTTCATCTTGCAGGAATTGTAGGGTTTTGGTCCATTGTACCGACTCATAAAGCTGCGCCGTTAAAGCCTGACGAAGCGCATTAACATCAGTCGCTGCTTGAGCGCCTACATTTTGTAATACAGGTATACGCGGCATCTCAATGGCACTTTGTTCCAAAGCCTGAGCAAACTGCTCAGCGGCAGGTTTCATCAACGAGCAGTGAGATGGAACTGAAACTGGCAATGCAATGGCTTTGCCGCCATTTTCTTTGGCCAGTGCCATCACTGCTTCAACGCGTTCCTTATTGCCCGCAACCACTACCTGACCTTGTGCATTATAGTTGGCTGCTTCAACCGAACCCTCACCTGCTTCAGTCGCCTGTACACACAGTTCAATAACTTTAGCATCATCCAGACCCAGGATCGCTGCCATAGCACCCACACCCTGAGGAACAGCCGTTTGCATCAGCTTACCGCGCAGGTTCACCAGTTTCACAGCATCGCCTAGAC
>NZ_SMTB01000128.1:0-5096 GCF_006864105.1 Acinetobacter sp. RF14B
TTTAACGTCTGATAATTTTTGAATATCTTTGAATTTCATCCAAGAATTATCCCTTGAATTAAATAATTTTGCTGATTAATTTAAGATCAAATAAATTGTACGTTTTTTGATTTATGACGGAAGTCTAATTTTTAATTATTTTAGTTCAAAAGAATCTGTTCTCTTAGATGATGAGAGGTGTGTACTCGTTAAAGTTATTGTAACTAGTGATGGAAATTTAAGAGACTCAATTATTAAAGCAACTAATAACCAAACAATGGTTGAATCAACATCACTTTATGCAACCGATAAAATCCAAAGAGATATTGAAGAGATTCTTTTACAATCAGGTCTGTATTATGAGAGAAGAAAGAATTTTTATTTGAATCAGGGTGTATCGGTACATGATTTAATTACTTTACAATATTTAGCATCAGCATATTTAGCCTTGGTATTAAAATCTCCTGCTAAAGCAGTATCTTTAAGACCTAAAGTCATAAGAGACGAAGAAAAATACAAAATTATATTTAATGAGAATACAAATATTAGAGTTTGGGTTGCTTTAGCACGTATTTTTAAAAGTATAGATAAATATTTGCAATTACATAGAAGTAAAAGTGCACCATCTGAAAAGTTTCTTAAAAAATGGCGATATCTAGTTGGTTTATTAATTTTGTCTAAATATTATGGTAGGTTTGATTTTAGTGTAAATGAGATTATTGAATATAATCATGAGCTTATAGTTAATGAGTCTGTATTGGAGGTAGTTAATGATATTGAGGTAAATATATCAGCTAAAAGTCTACCTGTTTCAAATGGAAATATTTCTAAAATTTTGAATTATTATGAAACTAAATATGGTGTTAAAAATAAAATGATTGTTTTTAAGGCTAACCCATATAGTGAGAAAAATTTTGGTATTAATGCTAATAGAATTAATAGTATAATTAGCGATAACTTTCTTAATAAAGTTAAAGAAATTTTACCACCCCAACCATGGAAGCCATATATGGAAAAGGAAATAATAAAGGTGTTAGGGTGTAGCAGAAGAGAATACTTTGATGCGGTTAGGTTACTAATTAAAAGAGGCGATTTTTACCGACAACGAGATGGAATTCTATATGATAGACAAGGAACTATAGTTGGGTTTGACGAGCATAGAGTGGAATCTGCAAATATGAAATTAATAGAAAACCCGCTCTAAAGCGGGTTTTCTTTTAAAGAAAAATCAGATTAACCAATCAATTTCTTCATCAATTCATTCACTTGAGCAGGGTTAGCTTTACCCTTAGACGCTTTCATTACTTGACCAACCAGACCGTTGAACGCTTTATCTTTACCAGATTTATATTCTTCAACCATCTTCTCGTTGGCAGCAAGCACTTCCTTAATAATCGCTTCAATCGCACCTGTATCAGTTTCCTGTTTCAAGCCTTTCTCAGCAATAATCTCGTCCGCAGTTTTGCCTTCGTCCCACATGAAACCGAATACCTGTTTCGCGATCTTACCACTAATGGTGTTGTCCACAATACGCGCGATCATGCCGCCAAGTTTCTCCGCAGATACAGGAGAGTCAGCAAGGTCTAGGCCAGCTTTGTTTAAAGCACCTGAGAATTCTCCCATGACCCAGTTTGCAGCAATCTTACCTTGCGCAGCGCCACCAGCAGCTTTAACGACGTCTTCGTAGAACTCTGACATTTCACGCGTTAGTGTAAGCACATGAGCATCGTACTCAGTCACACCAAAGTCCGCCACGAAACGCGCACGACGTGCCGCAGGAAGTTCAGGCATGGTTGCTTTAATGGCTTCAATTTGCTCGTCTGCAATGATCACAGGTAACAAGTCTGGGTCAGGGAAGTAACGGTAATCGTTCGCTTCTTCTTTCGAGCGCATAGAACGGGTTTCCATCTTCACCGGGTCAAACAGACGCGTTTCCTGATCAATGGTGCCGTCCCATTCGAGAATTTCCATTTGACGCTCAATTTCAACATTAATCGCCTGTTCAATGAAACGGAATGAGTTCAGGTTTTTCAGCTCGCAACGTGTACCGAACGGTTGACCCGGACGGCGTAACGACACATTACAGTCGGCACGGAACGAACCTTCCGCCATATTACCGTCAGAAATACCTAACCAGCGTACCAGTGTATGAATGGCTTTAATATAAGCCACCGCTTCTTCGACCGAACGCATATCCGGTTCAGAAACGATTTCAAGCAGCGGTGTACCTGCACGGTTAAGGTCGATGCCTGACATGCCTTCAAACTGGTCATGAATCGATTTACCCGCATCTTCCTCAAGGTGCGCACGCGTCACGCCAATGCGTTTAACTGTGCCATCGTCCAGCTGGATATCGATATGACCGAGGCCCACAATCGGGTTGTCCATCTGGCTGATCTGGTAGCCTTTAGGCGAATCTGGGTAAAAGTAGTTTTTACGTGCAAATACAGAAGCCTGGTCGATATAAGCATCAATTCCCAAACCAAAGCGAATGGCAAGATCAACCACTTCCTTGTTCAATACCGGTAGTACGCCCGGCATAGCAAGGTCCACCAAACTGGCTTGGGTATTTGGATCTTGACCGAATTCAGTGGAAGAACCCGAGAAGATTTTAGATTTGGTCGCCAGTTGCGTATGGATTTCGATCCCAATGACAACTTCCCAACCATCAATTAAATTTGACTTTGGTTTTTTTTGAGCTTGAGCCATTATGCGTTCTCCTCAGCAATTGCCGCGCGTTTGGTATGCCAGTCTGTGGCTTGCTGGTACTGATGGACCACAGACAACAATTGAGATTCTGACCAGTAGTTACCAATTAGTTGTAAGCCAACTGGCAAGTGGTCTTGGTCAAAACCAACAGGCGCGTTAATCGCAGGAAGACCTGCCAGGTTCACTGCGAGGGTATAGATATCACCCAAATACATTTCCGTTGGGCTTAGATTAGCACCAATCTTATAAGCTGTAGTTGGTGCAGATGGTGCAGCAATCACATCTACATTTTCAAAGGCTTTTAAGAAGTCTTGCTGGATCAGGCGACGGACTTTTTGCGCTTTTACATAGTAAGCATCGTAATAACCTGCCGACAGAGCATAGGTCCCGATCAGAATACGGCGTTGTACTTCAGCACCAAAACCTTCAGAGCGTGAGCGTTTGTACAAGTCCATCAAGTCCACAGGATTCTCTGCACGGTAGCCATAACGCACGCCGTCATAGCGGGACAGGTTAGACGATGCTTCTGCAGGTGCGATCAGGTAGTAGGTCGGTACATAGCTTTCAGTCATGTTGAGATCAATCTTAACCAGAATGGCGCCCATGTCTTCCAGTTTTTTCAGGGATTCTTCAACACGTGCTTTCACATCGGCAGCCAAACCTTCAACATTGAAGTACTGCTTTGGAATACCAATGCGTAAGCCTTTGACTGATGTGCCATTGAGGTTTGCTACATAATCATCTACTTCTTTATTGATTGAAGTAGAATCTTTAGCATCATGGCCGGCCATCACGTTCATCAGATAAGCACAGTCTTCAGCCGAACGTGCTATTGGGCCGCCTTGGTCCAGTGATGATGCGTACGCGATCATACCGAAACGCGATACACGGCCATAAGTCGGTTTCAGACCAGTCAGACCACAGAAAGAGGCGGGCTGACGGATTGAACCACCTGTATCAGTACCGGTTGCGAAGGGTGCTAGATCAGCCGCTACAACCGCAGCAGAACCGCCCGAAGAACCACCTGGAACATGATCCAAAGCCCAAGGGTTTTTGGTCGCGCCAAAGTAAGATGACTCGGAAGTCGAACCCATGGCAAACTCGTCCATGTTCACTTTTCCGAGGGTCACCAGGCCCGCAGCTTTAGCTTTCGCTACAACGGTTGCGTCGTAAGGAGAGATAAAATTGTCCAGCATTTTAGAACCGGCAGTGGTTTTAATGCCTTGGGTACAGAAAATATCTTTGTGTGCAATCGGAATTCCGGTCAGTGCGGTTGCATTTCCGGCTTTAATGGCCGCATCTGCGGCATCGGCTTGCGCTAAGGCTTGTTCAGCAGTGACAGTCACATAAGACTTCACCTGAGCATCAATCTTTTCAATGCGCTTTAAATAATGTGCAGTTAATTCGCGGGATGAAAACTGGGCATTGGCCAGGCCTTCACTAAGTTCACGAATGGATAAGCGATGTAAATCTGTCATGAGAAATAATTCTTTACGTTTAATTTAATAAAAAGAATGAACTGGGTAGTAATTACTCAATCACACGCGGCACGAGATATAAGCCGTCCTGAACTGCAGGGGCAATGGCCTGGTACTGCTCGCGATGATTGCTTTCCGACACGACATCTTCACGTAATGGCTGCGGGTGATCGAAAGGGCTTTTTAGCGGCTCAACACCGTCTGTATCGATGCCTTTCAGGGTTTCCATCATGCCTAAAATTTTATTTAGACTTTGAGCATATTCAGCAGATTGCGTATCATTAAGAGATAACCTTGCGAGGTGGGCAATAGCTGAAACTGTTTCTGCATTTAAATCTGCAGAAGACTGTGCATCCGATGTAGACATAATATTACCTAATCAGTATTAAAAAATTCAAATTATCATGCGTTATGATAAGCGATTGACTTGTCCAAATCATCACATTTAGTTAAAGTGGCCACCTTGCGTCCATATAAAGTTTAACTGAGAACGTCCCCGTGATTCTAAAACGACTAATAGGCTTGTTTTCGCCAGATCTCGCTATTGATTTAGGTACTGCAAATACACTTATTTATGCGCCAGGACGAGGCATTATATTAAATGAACCGACGGTTGTAGCCATCCGTCATAGCGGTTCACATAAAATTGTTGCTGCTGTAGGTCTTGACGCGAAACAAATGCTCGGTCGTACGCCTGCAAATATCTCTGCAATTCGTCCGATGAAAGATGGTGTAATTGCAGATTTTGAAGTGACCGAAACCATGTTAAATCAGTTCATTGGTAAGGTACACGAAAAACGTTTATTTCCGCCAGCACCGCGTGTCGTGGTCTGTGTGCCATGTAAATCGACTCTGGTTGAACGCCGGGCGATCCGCGAGGCGGTATATAATGCCGGTGCGCGTGAAGTCCGTCTGATTGAAGAGCCGATG
>NZ_SMTB01000129.1:0-5025 GCF_006864105.1 Acinetobacter sp. RF14B
AAAAATTCCAGTATGCCGCATAGCCGCAAAGGGCCGGAATTGACGTAAGCAAATGCGTATAAGATCGGATAAAAACCGTCCCCTTTTTATCCGCAGAAATTGGGGATATTTTCTTACCGGAGAAGGCTGACAACATTGAAGAAAGTTTTAATTTGATTAAGAAACAATCAATTTTATTGGCGGAATATATCAAAACAGTTTAAAAAAAAGCCGACTTGTTTCCAAGTCAGCTTTTCGACATCGTCGAGCATTATCACTATAACACAAGTATCTGATTTTTATATATTTAAAATATACGTTTCGTATAAGCTCTATTATGTTAAATGGGAGGGAGCAAAATAAGTTAACATTTTGCTTCCGGCCACATTAAGCTAGAGTTTTATTTAAATAAAGCTATTTAGTAATCATTAAATTAATTAAAATCTAAATCTAACACCAGCTCCATATAACCAACCTTTCTCAGAGTTTGATTCTATTTGCCACGACGTTTCATCATTACCTTTTGAATACTCATAGGCAATGTCGATATACGGCATGATCTTTTTACTGATTTCATAGCGAGTTTCAAGCCCTGCGGTTGCACTGCTTAAACCAGTTTTTTTCGCATATTTAGAGTCATCACTAAAGATCGCATCCAACTCTAAATAAGTTTGAATAATCAACTTTTGCGTAATCAGAAAATCACGTTCCGTTTCTAGACTAAAACCCGCATAACTGTCTTCTCCTGCATAGAGATAAGCATCAGTTTCAAAGAAATATGGTGCCATACCATGTAAGCCAATCACTGCATCAACATTTTCTTCGGTGTCTTTGCGATGATCATCGAGTTCAACTTTTTCACTGCGATAACGTGCACCAATCTGTGCATCCCAAAAGTCTGAAATCATACGGCTATATAAAAGTTTGGCATCATAATGTGCATCATGCGATTCTTCTTTATCGGCATGAACTTTAATAAAAACCTTATTTTCATCTGTGCCAATACGGGTTTCAAACTCTGACTTTAAACCGCCTGTGCCATCTTCATTGACAAACCACTTATTATCCACCGTCGTAATCGCATAAATTTGCGCACCGTGTTCTGAGCGATGATCATAATGCGAACTCTGCTGAGTATTCGCATCTGGTACATGATGTAAATGATTAACCGTAGATGTTGCCTGATGTTGTGCATGATTCATCTGACCATGGTTCATTTTCCCCATCATCTGCATGTGTTGTGCATGCTCTTGTGCAGAATGTTGTGAATGATTCATCTCAGACATGGCTTGATGATTCATTGATGGCATATTTTTCCCATTATTCTGAGTAGTTGAATGATGCCCTTCGTGCGCCACACTTAAGGTCGTTAAACTCAATACCGCAACAGAAAAAATCGCTTTCAATACAAAATTAGTGATGTGCATGTTCAGCTCCTTTTTGCTCAGTTACTTGTTGAGTTTGAGTCGAATTTGTACCTTGAATTGGCATTGTAGATACTTGTTCATCGCTAACATTCGCCACGATTAACTTGTTCATCATCCCCGCACTCATGTGATACAACAAATGACAATGGATTGCCCATTCACCCAATTCATCCGCAGTTAATAAAGCCGTAACTGTTTTACCCGGTGGTACGATCAATGTGTGTTTATTTGGCATATCTACCGACTCTTGACCATTCTCCAACTGCATAAACATACCGTGTAAATGCATCGGGTGCGCCATCATACTGTCATTAATAAATTTGATACGGATACGCTCGCCATATTTCACTTTTAACGGCTCAGCATCACTAAATTTTTTACCGTTAATGGTCCAAATATAACGTTCCATAGTACCGCCCAAACGCACGGCCAATTCACTGCTGGCTTCACGAGTATCTTTTTGCGGCTCTAATGATTTTAAATCGCTATATTGCAAGGCTTTATTACCTGCAGGTGTAGAGGCATTTGCCCAACCATAAACCACTTGATCATTTTTTTGCGGTTTTACTGCGCTATGCTGTGAATGATCCGTGCCTTTCATATCGCCATGGTTCATTTTCGAATGATCCATTCCTGAATGATCACCACCACCATGTCCCATATCTTCCATAGTCAAAAGCGAGCGTGGACGTGGCTGAGGCATATGAATGCCGTGTGTCACAGGATTTAGTTCATTGTGTAGCGTACCAATCGCATAACCTGAACGGTCAATTGACTCAGCTTCAATTTGATAATGTCCACCTTTTGGCTCCACAATCACATCATAAGTTTCAGCCGTACCAATACGGAATTCATCTACAGAAATGGGTTTCACAGGCTGACCATCAGCACTAACCACAGTCATTTTCAAGTTAGGAATACGGACATCGTAGAAAGACATCGCAGATGCATTCACAAAACGTAGGCGAATTTTTTCATTCGGTTTAAACATTCCTGTCCAATTTTGTTCAGGTGTTTTGCCATTAATGAGGAAGGTATAACCTGTAACATCCGACATGTCGGTTTTTAGCATACGCATCTGATTCCACATTTTGCGGTCAGACCATGTCGCTTTTATGCCATCACGTTTAACCTGCTTCCAAACATCACCCAAGGTTTCACGCTGATCTTGATAATATTCAGCTGAAATTTTAAGATCTTTCTGAATTTGATCACTGGTTTTTTCATGAAAATCTGACAACATCACCACATAGTCACGTTCAGCTTTTTCATGTGCTGCCAATGGTGTTTTACCTTTTGGATAAATCACAAAAGAACCATATAAGCCGTCTTGTTCCTGTCCTTTAGAATGAGCGTGATACCAATAAGTCCCGCTTTGGCGAATCTTGAATTTATAAACATACTCGCTTTGAGGCTTAATACCGTTAAAACCATTAAATCCTGGTACACCATCCATAATGCCCGGCAACAACAGTCCGTGCCAATGAATAGAAGAATCTTGGTTTTTTAAATTATTTTTCACGCGAATGATGGCTTCATCACCCTCTTCAAACTCAAGCAAAGGCGCAGGAAATTGACCATTTACGGTAATGCGCTTTACAGGCTTTCCAGTTGGGCTGACCACTGCTTCATCAATAACAAGCTGATATTCACGCACTTCGGCAAAAACCAAAGGCGACGATGCAAAACAAATACCTGCTAATAGGTACGAACTAATTTTATGAGACATAACTTAACCTTAATTTTTGAAAAATAAATAAATTTTAAAAAAAATTGGTTAAGTTTTAGGAGGACGTGAAATTTCTTGCCAATACCCATTTAGATATTGGTTGAGGTAATAAAAATTAGGCTGATCTATAGAATAGAAGGTATCTAGGGGATCTAGCGAGCTTTGCAAAGAATGAAGACATGAGATCTGTGTCTGGCAGGATAAGCTAGAACATTCCTGACACTTTTTGTGATCTATATTCTGATTAATAGCTAAATGATTATGGCAATCGGTATTCGTCTGTACTTCGTGATTAATAGCTAAATGATTATGGCAATCGGTATTCGTCTGTACTTCGTGATTAATAGCTAAATGATTATGGCAATCGGTATTCGTCTGTACTTCGTGATTAATACCATGTTGAGTGACTTGCTGTGCTTGATCTAAACAATGATCTTGGCTCATTTCAGTTTGCATATTGATATGCATTATCTTTACTGATGCAACAGACACACTACTCCATCCTATGGCAAAAACCATAAGAAAACAAAACCAAAGTTTTTTGGAGAGATGAGTCAACACGAATGCTATCTAGGAATAGAATTTAATCCAATATATCTTAACGGAATTTCAACTATTTACAACTCAATATAATTTAGTAGTTTCTCTAAAATTAACATAATACACCTTATACGAAACGTGTTTGTTAGAACCCATTTAAAGTGTCTATATTCTCACCAATAAAAATGTCTGGTTTATGATGGTTTTTATCACCATGGACTGGATATAAAATATAGATGCTGATCACTATGTCTGACAAAGAAATTCAACGTCTTGCAGTTCTGCAAGACGTTCGAGATCATCGTATTACCCAAGTCCGTGCTGCTGAAATCCTGAATCTTTCCACCCGTCAAATTACCCGGTTATTGCAGAAGCTCAATCAAGATGGTGTTTCAGGCATGACGCATGCCAGTCGTGGTCAACCGGGTCATCGTCGCCATGACGTTCTGTTAAAATCAGAATGTCTTTCCATTATTTCTGAACATCTGCTGGGCTTTGGACCTACCTTGGCGCATGAGAAGCTCAGCAGCATGTTTGACCTGAATATCCCGGTAGAAACGGTTCGGCGCTGGATGACTGCAAATGACCTTTGGATTCCGCGATCCAAACGTCTAAAACGCCCATACCAGCCACGCTATAACCGTGATTGCTTCGGTGAGCTGATCCAGATTGATGGCTCATATCATGACTGGTTTGAAGGAAGAGCCACCAAATGCTGTTTGCTGGTTTATATCGATGATGCTACCGGCAAGCTGTTGCATCTACGCTTTTGTGAGGCTGAAACGACCTTTGACTATATGCTTTCAACCCGAGCCTACATTGAGCAATACGGCAAGCCCTTGGCCTTTTATAGCGATAAACACTCGGTATTTAGAGTCAACCAGAAATCCAGGCAAGACAGCCAGATCACGCAATTTGGGCGGATTCTGAATGAGTTAAACATTGATATTATCTTCGCCAATTCACCCCAGGCCAAAGGTCGCGTAGAGCGAGCGAATAGAACCCTTCAGGACCGTTTGATCAAGGAGATGCGCCTGGAAGGCATCTGTTCGATTGCAGAAGCAAATGCCTGGTTGCCCTGCTTTATTGAGCAGTTCAATCAGAAGTTCGCCAAATGTGCGCGAAACTCAAAGAACCTGCATCGACCATTAACCGAATCTGATCTTGAACTGGATGATATTTTTACCTGGCAGGAACCGCGTAAGGTCACCAAGAACCTGACGATTACCTATGACAAATGTATTTATCTGCTTGAACCGACAGAGCTGAATCATAAGCTTGCTGGGCAATACATTTCATTTCTGGAGTATCCGGATGGCACTGTGGCCCTCATGCATGAAGGACGAAAGC